>JABFRM010000344.1 GCA_013141155.1 Methylococcaceae bacterium
GGCGTCAATTTGTATTTTTAGTAAGTGCAATTCCAGGTTATTCAAATCCATTTTGATGGCGGACTCAACTAAAGCCAACGCCTGCTCAAATGCCTTATTCTCCATTAATATCACAACTTTTAGGGCGCTTGCTGAACTATATTGGGGATTTTTTTGTAAAATATTTTCAATAATTGCTAAAGCCTCAGTGCTGTTTTTTTGTTTAATTAACGCTGCTGCCTTTAGCGTGAGAACTTCCAAGTTATCACTGGCTATTTTGAGCGTTTCGGTAGCTTGTGCCAACGCCTTAGCTGGTTCATTAAAAATGAGCAGCACTTTGCCGTATTTCAGGCGTGCGTCAATATTACTGGGATCCAACGCAACCGCTTGCGCCAAATTTTCCTTCATGGCTTTAAATTGACCGTCTTTCTCGTTTAGCAGCGCCATGTAATAATAAGAGCCTGCGACCGAACCGTCCGCCTGAATCGCACTTTTTAGCTCTAACTGGGCTTTTTTATAATCACCCTGTTTAAATAATTCGACGCCTAGTTTTAGACGGTCATTCGCTTTTTCTTCTGCTTTTTGACAACCGATAAGGCTCAAGCTGAGTAATAACAAGACACAGTTCAGTTTTGCGTGTTTATTTAAATTGACCAACATCATTTAGGTTCACTCTATCGGTTTATTTCGGAATGTAATTATTTAAAACGGGTTCAATAGCTTGGAGCAAATTATGTAAGCGTTGTTCTGCTGCAATTTCGGTTTCTTCGGCGGTTATTGAGGTTGTTAGCCTGACTAAGGCACCGTCAGTCCTGTTCAATAATAGGGCATCTTTAAATAAATGCCATTTCATGGCAAATTCATTTGCTACGATGGTTCCGCGCTGTTGATACCAGTAATACACCAACTGTCTTTGCAGCCCTTTTTTGATCATTAAACGATTAATCGGGTGTCCTTCGACTTCAATTCTGGCAATATCGGTAATTTCCCAGCCACCACCGGGAATGCAAACTCTAGGGGAATGAGGCGCCGCCCTGCGTTTTTGAGATTCGTAATAAGCCACGTAAAAATTGACGATTTTATTATCTTGTTGTCGGTAATCATTTAAAACGTAGTCGGTCAGCTTTAATACATTAAGTTGATCAGCAGGCAATAGTGCATTTTTTCCCTGCCAATCGCCCAAGCGTAACGGAAAGCTCTTAAAAGTTTGCCGCTGTGGAATAATCTCAGTGTCTTGCCTTTGTACAAGTGTAAAAAGTGTCAGCATCACCATGACCGCTAAAGAGCATAAAAATGGGGCAGTAAAAAACGCAGTGTACAAAGGGGGGGTGCGGTTTTTAATATGGGTAGCGGGTTCGTCTGCAAATGCGGTAAAAACCTCGGAAAATGCCCTTCTGGGCCGCGTTGCCGCATTAAAAAGCATCATTTCCAGAATCAATATCCCTAAGCAAGTCATATACACTATCCAGCCTTCAAAATCGTGTACAAAGCCCTCCGCCATAGCGATACCCCAACCGTCCACCAAAATGCCGATCATCCCAATTCTAAAGCTGTTCATCAGGATGGTAATGGGAATGCACGAAAAAAACACCAAGACCCTTTTCCATAAAGCGGCCTTAAACATATATACGCACATGAAGCCGATACTGAGCAACGGAAATAAGTAGCGTAAGCCACTACAGGCTTCAACGACTTGTAATTTATAAACGCCTAAATCAATTAAATTACCGTCTTGATAAACCGGTATTTTGCACCACTGAATTAACCAAACGCCTAGGGAGGAGGACAGTAATTGTAATTTTGAAGACAGCAACACATCAAGATATTCCGGTAACGGAATGGCAAAAAACAGCATCAGTAACGGTAGGATGATGATTTTGATGGCCTGATTGCCTATTAACGCCCACAGCAATCCAATTAACATTAAAACTAAGGCGTATTGCATTAAAACATACAAAACGCTTGCTGCACCAACCATATAAAGCAGCGCAGCAACCAACACCGCTAAAAACCCCAGCCAAGAGGCGCTAAAGGTTGCATATTGCAACTGTGTTTTTTGTTGCCACATAAAATACACCACAACAACAGGAATAAGGTATCCATGGCTGTATTCTTCGCGATTATCCCATTGCCAAAACAAGTCAAAAATGCTTTTGCTATACAATGCGCTTAAAGTTGCGATAACTAAAATAATCAGTAGCCAACCCAAGAATGGGTACTTATCCTGGATCTTTATCATGCGGTATTTTTAAAATCCTATTCTTGCAGAGCTTGTAGTACAGGCATTTAATAGCCCGTTACCTGAAATTAGCCCGCTTTTATTGATGATAATGGCTGTAAAAAGTGCATGGGGCCATCAATTGAGTGGTTTTGTTGTTGAATTTAACGATGATCTCAAATTGCGGGGATAGGGATAAAATGAGCAAAAAACGCCATTGAGTAGGTTTCGTCGTACCTGAAGAATGCGTTTAGCGCAGAATCCGATTAAGCCGTGTAGCTATTTTAAAGATAAAAAAGGGGGGCAATGCCCCCTTATATGGTGTTACGAGCAAAATAACCTCAATAAAACAGTGGCGGGGGATATTACAATATTATACATCCGTATTGTCATCTAACCGTTCACACAATATCAAAGGTCAATTTAGCTTAAGGTTTTTTTCTTACGTCCAGATACGCCCATTAATCCAACCAATGCTGAACCAAATAACCATACGGCCGCTGGCACAGGAACAGAGGATGCGCCTGAAAGTTGAATGTTGCCGCTATAGCTGGCTTCGACGGCCGATACAGTTCCAGTCACTGAAAAAATGTAGTTTCCGGCGGCAAGAGCGCCAATAGAAGCGAGATTTAAAACTTTAAGGGATGGTATGTCAAGGACAACACCCAATGGACCAACCGTAGAAATTGAAGCGGCAATGTCAGGGATGTTTTGAACACTGACGCCAGTCAAACTAATGTTAGCAGATCCTTGCGAAGTACCGCCTGGA
>JABFRM010000088.1 GCA_013141155.1 Methylococcaceae bacterium
ATCCAGGGCAAGCTTGGGGAATAATGGTTACTTGATCGGCAAATCGGGCAAATAGCATCTGGGAATTATTGCTGGAGAGGGTTCGACGGGTTGCCATTACGCCGATAGCACCTGTTTGTGTGCGTTCCGAGGCGGGTTTGACTGCTGGCTCCATGGCTATAATGGGCAAAGTATGTTTAGGCCGTAATTCTTTTACAGCCGCGCCCGTTGCAGTATTACAAGCGACCACTATGGCTTTTACCTGTTGGCTGACAAAAAAATCAACAATAGCTGTTGAGCGTTCCAGAATATAGTCTTTAGATTTTTCACCATAGGGGGCATGGGCAGAATCTGCGACATACAGGAGATTTTCATGCGGCAGTAGTTTTTGTATCTCACGTAATACCGAAAGGCCGCCCACCCCCGAATCAAAAACACCGATGGGATAGTTTTTATTATTATCCACGCTTGTACACCTTTTTCGCGCGTTTATGGGCGATTAATATATTGGTATCCAGGCAAATTAAGTCCATTGGTTAAGATGCCGTCTTTTTTCTTCAATTGTTTGGTATTCTTCATCTGTCATTTCTGGGCTGTCGAGCAGAAACCGTTGAAAATCACCTTCTGCAACATTATTGTCATCAGCAGACAAAATAATCAACTCCACCCGTTTA
Organism: Methylococcaceae bacterium; assembly: GCA_013141155.1. GTDB lineage: Bacteria > Pseudomonadota > Gammaproteobacteria > Methylococcales > Methylomonadaceae > SXIZ01. Next base: position 654 of record JABFRM010000088.1, read on the forward strand.
GCGGTGAAATTTTTGGGCAGATTGATGTGAATGCTGCCGTTAATGACTTCAGTGTATTGTTTAATGGCTTGCATGGTTTTTACCTAAGAAAATAACGTTTTTAGTTGATTATCGGTCGATTTACACAACGAATCTCAAGACAATCTGGACGGAAAGTGTTGGCTTCATGTTGTTCAGTCCAACCTACGGCACTATTAAGTCATCATTGATTTTGGTTTTCCCGCAATAGATGCTGGCGGATGGCGGCGTTTAGCAGCTGCTTGATGATTTTTGTTAAATTCAAGTAAAGCCATTTTAATGACTTCATTCACATCATCAAGTCCTGCACACCGCGAGGCGTTTTTAAATATCTTATCGTTTATGATAATAGTTTGTTGCATGTTTAAGTCCTGTTAACGAATGGTACCTATTCCGCAATTTGTTCGCAAAAAAACCTGCCCGCTTTAACTCCACTAAGAGTCATATTTTTCACTTAGTAACCTGACAATTATCTGTGACCATTTGATGCTATCAAACGCTAAGGATCTAATTACTGGCTTTGTTCTATGAACATCTGCCATATTACTCCTTAAAGTTTGCATTACATAAGCTGCCTGATTGAGTGATTGTTTAAGATTATCCTTAAATTTGGTGGCATCAGAATCTTTCCAGTCAATATCTCTAAGTTGCAGCTCAATTGCTTCAAAAACGCCAACTTCTTTAAATGATTTGTTACATCGTTCTTGAAAGGATAGGCTTTTATTTGGATCGCCAAGATTTTTATCTCGATATACACGTTCAGTTACGCTATCAACAGCTGCGCATGCCGATGATATTGCACCACTTAAGTCGCCGTCGCGAAACCTTGTTGCTGCTTTAATCAAATCCACTCGTGTGGTTGTGTCTAATTCGTTTAGGTCAGTTGAATCTAAAAGCTCAATCGGAAGTATTTTTTTATCAATTAGTTGCCAACCTAATCTATTGAGATGGTATTGTAATTTTTCTTCTGGGTCGTCGAAATGAGCGTAGAGTCTATCTATGCGCCCTAACATTTCTTCAACTACGATATTCAAAAAATGACGCTTTTGAGATTCATCAAAATTTATAAAAGAAGTTTCTATTTCAGAAATAAGTTGACCGGCATTTGGTTTTTCCCAATTACGTTTGTCAAAACCTAGAGTATTGAGTATTTCTATATCAAATCCAGCAAGTTTGGCAATATTTTTTATTTCATAAAAGTCGAATTTCTCAAGTATTGGCGCAATAGCCGCCCATGCTAAATTTAAGTCTTTATTGATCATATTTTTTTATTGTTGAATTCGCAAAAGTTAAACAGTTACATGTTTTAAAAACGATGTGAAATGCCCGCAGCTTTCATGATGCTATTAGCCGTATGCCGAGATTTACATGTATGATTTACAGTGACTGAAATACCTTTTGCGGATGTCCATATCTCATGTGATCCTTTACCCGCACGTAACAATTGATAGCCGTGCAAAAGTAATTGCTCTTTGACCAATTTTTCATAACCATTCATACCGAAACAGGTGGCTGAAAAAATGCTAAGTGAGTAACAGCTTTGGTGCGTAAGGTCGGCTTATCCAGCATCAGTAATTCTGGAACCAACGACCACACTTCTTTTTCCAATTCATCCAGGGTTTCCGCTTCAACCACCAGCCCTTTTAAATCAGGGCTGGTGGCGACGTAAACGTTGGCCTCATTATCGTGGATAATCTCCACCTTAATGAGTAGCGACAGCCCCAGTTCTGCGACAAATGTCGCCAAAGGCCAGCCTAAACGATACATTAAGCCACTCCACGCAATGGATGCACCGTCAAACTCCCTCGACCATCCTCGGTAATCTCATCATCACTGATCTTGAAATTCCCCAATTTCATGGTCAAAAAGCTATCAAAATACTTTTTCAAACCACTTTCGACTGACGCATCAAACTCAGGCTTAACCACATGCGTCGTGCCCCACTTGGTTGAAACGACTTTGCCATCAACCACCACTAATTGCCCGTCTTTAAACACATAATCCGGTTTTTCAAACATAAGTTGGCGGTCGGTGTTATCGGTGTAAACAGTAATATCCGCCCAGTTGCCAGCACTTAACGCGCCACGGTCTTGCAAACCAATCAGCCTGGCTGCTCCTGCGCGGGTCATGATGGCGATTTCTTGCAAGCTATATTCACGGGTAATCGACGCCAAGGTGGTCATTTTTTGCGCTTCGGGGTGGATAGTCGCCAACACGTCATTACGGAAGGTTTTGTCCATCAACAAGCGGATCAAATGCGGATAGCTGGTGAAGGGTGCGCCG
>JABFRM010000139.1 GCA_013141155.1 Methylococcaceae bacterium
CGGTTATTGGTTATGGGATGCCGTTTGGCTGGGCGAGTTATTGTCGGGCTGAAGCACAACTTCCGACCAATCTGCGTAACATCAGTTAGGTAAGTTTAAAGTATAGAGAGGGTTCGTAAGCTGGGTGTATTTAAACAAACGTCACTAAAGTGATCCATATACACAAAAATGCTTACACCCTCATGTATCGGGAAATCAAGCGATGCGGCAAATGGGCATTAAATTGACCGCCTGCCATAAGCCGAAACCGTTTAATAAGTTCCGGCTTATATTGCTGAAGTTGTTTGTTGCCACTAAGACAAATTAGCGCATTCCGTCACCAAGAATTCAACGCGCCTGTCCACGGCATCTTTGCTGTCATCCGTACCCAAACCTTTGATATTGTTTTTGAATCCCATGCCTAGCGTTGCTGATTTAGCCTTAATGGCTTTGAAATTCGATACCATGTGACGTTGCACAGCAACCGCGCGTGCTGCTGATAATTTGTCGTTATAGGCTTCTGAACCAGTGTGGCTACTGTGTCCAATGATTTTTACGCATTGCGCTTGGTTGTTAAAGTATTTACTGAGTTGCCTAATCCACAGTTGGTAGCGCGTTCTAAGATCTTTATCGGCTATGAATTCAGTGGAATTTACCCCAAATAATAACCTCACACTGAGGCTATTATTTTTGATGCTGATATCGACTAATTTTCCAAAAGCTTCTTCGGCAGCCTCGATTTCGCCTTGTTGGAAATACGCTTGATATAACATCGAATAAGTGTTCATGCTTTGGCCGTCAGCGCGTGTGGCCACTTCCTTTAACATATTGATCACGAGGGGATAGTTCTCTTTTTCGAGTGTACTGGCGGCTTCTTGCAGTAATGCACTGGTTTCCAATGATTTATAATATTCCATGTCAGCTTGGTTGCCAGGCTCACTGCGCGCTGTTTTAACTTTGCTTTTATTGCGTGTGTCGTTCATAAACATGGGGGCTGCTTTATACTCCCGCTGAGGGGCGTAATCCAGATTTTTGTCACTGATCCAAACGGCTGAATTGGCAATGACCTCGCCAGTTTTGAGGTCGGTTACTGACGCTAATAGGTGGTAGTTTTTACCGTCGCTGTTGGCATCAAATTTTTCTAAGGAAATAACCCCATTTAGCAAGAAGTTGGCATCGTGAATATTATTTTTATTCATTTTACTGATTGAAATACGGTTAAAGTTTTGTTTTGCTTCATCCAAGATCATTTTTTCAATCGCTTGGCTTGCTGCAACAAATTCACCAGTGTCTTCATCGGTAAAATCATCCATCACCACCGTTTTTTCAAGCTGAAGTTTCAGTAAGGATTTTTGTTCGACTTGTTTTAAAAGGTGGTTAGTCAGCGCTTTAACGGCAACATCAAATGGCAATGGATCGGTCGTAGGCCGCCGCGCACAAGAACATAAGGTTATTGCAATAATAAATATTATTAGTATTCTAAATGTTTTCTGATGGATCATTTTGGCAGTTCCTTGGATAGGATAGATCGGGTTATGGACAGTCAGTGTTGAGATAAGCTCTTTCATTTGCGGTCAGGTTGGCAAATCCCATTTCGCCTGCAAAAGATTCTTTTTCACGTAAGCGGGCACAATTTGAGCCCGCTTTCTTCGGAGCTGATTTTTTAGGCACAGAATTTAGGGGTTCATTATAACCTTGGGCAGCGATTATTTTAGCCACTGTTGATTTTTTAGGTTTTTGAACAACAGTTGGTTTAGTTGGTTTTTGTTCTTTAACTTGAGATTTCAATGGCTCAATATTATTTTTGGACGTTAGTATTTTCTTTTGTTTCTGTTCTTTAGGGTCGATTTTTGGTTCTTTGAGTTTGGCTGTTTCAATCGCAGGCGTTGTTTTCTTTTCCTCTTCTTGTTTAACGGCAGGTGCGTCTGATTTAACTGTTGGTGTTATTAGGTTTAGAGTTTCAGGCCTATTAATGGTTAGGCTCTCTGTTTGGTTGGTTGTTGATCGGGGTGTTTCAACAATGCTAGGTTTTGTTGCAGACAAGTCATCTATTTTAAGTGGCGTTTGCGGGGGAGGGGGTAACGCTTTAAAGGAAATTTGGATAGGCATAAATTGTAATAGGCCAAACCCTATTATGGCTACTAACGCCACGCTTAAACCTGCAATCCACCCCTTACTGAGTTTTTCTGGCCATTGCTTAGCTTTGGGTGGATAAGGCCAGCGTTGCAACAAAGCCAGCATGCTTTGTGGCCTATCCGATGGCTTGGGTTGTAACATGGCGTTGAATTGCGGTCGTAGTGCTACAGGGATGCTTTTAAAATTGGGTACCGAATGCCGCGCCATTTTTGCTGACTCTTCCGAGTTCCCCATATTCAAGCGTTTGCCGATAACCGCTTCAGCCAACACCAAGCCTAAGCTATACAGGTCAGAATAAGCCCCGACCGTTCCGCCTTCAAACTGTTCTGGTGCGGCATACGCATACTTGCCGACAAACATTGAACCAAAAATGGTGCCATCGGAGGTCGGTTTCTGCTGTTTGGCAATCCCAAAATCAATGAGCTTGGCCTCCTCAATCTTGCCGTCGGGTAAGAGCACATTATCGGGCGATATGTCCCGATGGAAAATGCCTTTGGCATGGGCAGCGGCCAACCCGCCCGCAAGCCGGTTGCGTAACTGCCAAAATTGCGGGATCGTGAGCGTGTTTTGCTTTAAAAAATCCTTGAGCGATGGGCCTTCCACATATTCCATGATCAAGCAATGACCGTGGACAGCATCTTTTTGAAAGCCTTGAAAACCGACAATGGCATCGTGATGGATACTAAGTAAGGCCTCTGCCTCCGCTTTAAGCAACGCTATCGACTTGTTGCCTGCTTCTGAATGGGTTAGCTCAAAAGCATCTGCCAAGTTACTGGTGAACTCTGACTTAATGACCTTAATGACATGCTTAGTGTTATTTAATTCTCTGTGATGGGTCAGGTACGTTGTTGCCATACCACCCGCGTCAAGCGGTCGTTCAACGGTATAAGTACCCAATAGTAAAGTGCCTGGAGAGATACGCTGAGCATTGCGTGGATTAAATCTGGTGGCTTCGTCATTCATAAGGTTAATGGATAGGTCGTAATCATTATAGCTTGCAGCTCAGCGTAAGTTGGGTGGTGTTATTAAAAATCCAGCAGTGTTTAACGTTAGCGGCGGCTTAACCCAAAAGCCAAAGTGCTTAGGAGCATGCTTAATTATTGTGGTTAAGCATATATAATCGTAAGCTTTTGGCATGAATGGGTAACGGTTTTTTTGATCACAAGCCAACAGTGAATGTTACAATTTCAACATACGCGATTACGCTTAGGAATTGGCTAAAAACAACGTCCCCTTTCCATGTAACAGGCGATTTATTGTACAGAAGATCATTGAATTCAAGAAGTGCATTATATTCATGGCTGAGTTAAGAATGAACCCATAAAAATAAGAGGAGGACTTCATGGAAGACGACAAAACCGTCATGATGCCAAAAGCAGCCCCTAAAAAAGATATTGACCCAGACCGCACAGTGCTAGCTCAGGTGGGTTTGCGGGTCAAGTTGTTGGATGCGCAGGGCAAGACCACAAAAACAGGCTTGTTTAATCAAGCCTTCACCGTTGGACGGTTAGAAGATAACGACATTGTTATTCAACATGCCGATGTCAGTCGCCACCATCTTGAAGTTAAAAAGGAAAATGGCAATTGGTGGGTTTATGATTTAAACAGTGCGAATGGGGTTTATCTACAAAAACGCTTGGTTAAACATAAAGCTAAATTATATTTTCCTGCTTCGGTGGTATTGGGTAACACGGGCATTACGCTGAATATTCAAAACACGGATCAAAAAGCAGCCACAGAAAATCAACTGCCAGAAGATGCGACTATCGTTGTTTTGCCTATCGCTAAATCAGCTACAACACTCCCTAAAAAATTATCTAAAGAAGCTATAAGAACACGTTTGCTAGCAGAGGAAGAAGAAGAGGACACCGGCGATTATACCCGTATGGTGCGAAAGGTGATTCGTGAAGATCAGAAGGTTCGGGTCAAAAAATACAGTAAAGTCATTTGGACGTTGGGCGGTTTATTTTTGCTGTCTGTTATTTTGGTGGTTTACCAACAAATAGCGCTTTCAAATGCGCGAACTTTGGCGATTGATATGTTTTATGACATTAAAACTTTAGAAGTTAATCTCGCCCAATCAGAAGAAATGTTAGACGGTAGTTCTGATATTTTGGATCAAGCCATGAAAGCAGTGGCGAGTGAAAAACTAAAGGCTGAACAAGAAAGGATTAAAGCTGAGCAGGCCAAAATTGTTGCTGAAAGGGAACGCCTAGAACAGGAAAAACAAAAGCTGAGTCGCATGAAAGCCAAATATCAGCAATATGTTAAAGAGGCGACTTCATTTCGCATCAGGTTCCCCAATGGTAATCGCTATGAGGAAGAGTTGATCACCCGCGTTGCTCGGCAGTTTGGTGAGAGTGAACTGGAGTTGCCGGAGGGTTTTGTGGATGAGGTTAGGCGTTACATTAAGTATTGGCAGGGATCACCCAGAATGCAGCAGGCGATGGAGCGATTTGAAAAAAATAATTACGCGTCTGGCGTTATGGCTGCTTTAGAGAAAGAAGATTTGCCGTTGCAGTTTATATATTTGCCGTTGCAGGAGAGTAGTTACGATACTCAAGCGATTGGCCCTGAAACACGCTTTGGTATCGCGAAAGGGGCATGGCAATTTCTGGCCACAACCGGTCGTGATTATGGTTTAACTGCTGGGCCACTGGCAGGTGTCAGGGAATATGATGTTCAAGATGCCCGTTTTGACTTTAAGCTAGCTACCCGTGCAGGGGCTAAATACCTGAAATACATTTATAGCACTGAGGCGCAGGCTTCAGGATTGTTGGTGATGGCAGGTTATAACTATGGGCATAATCGGGTAAGGGAACTGATTAAGAAAATGCCTAATAACCCCCGCGACAAGAATTTTTGGAAATTTATTCAGCTTTATCAAATACCTAAAGAGACGTATGATTATGTTTTTTATATATTTTCGGCGGCAGTAATTGGGGAGGATCCTAAGCATTTTGGGTTTAAGTTTAAACCGCCGCTTGCACATGCGTCATAGGTCGTCCAGATCAATCCCTGTAGATTTTGGCTTGCTATGCAACGTTAGGGATGGGGTTGCAAACAGCGAGCCGCTTCTGGAAAGATGTCTAATGTCTTGGCAAGAAAAATAATCACTCACACAAGTGGCGCCGTAAACAATAAACAAATATGCAATAAGGTTTCCCAGGGATCACCGCGTTGCTGGCCTTTAATTTGTTGATCTGCTGTTGCGCTTAAAACTAACACCTCAAATAACTGTTTTCGATTTAATCTTGCTAAGGCATCATTAATCAATGATTTGCGTTTATCCCACAGTTGGTGATTTCTAAATACCTGCTCTTTGGGTAAGCCCTGCTTTAATTGTGATTGTATGCTCAATAGCAATCGCGTTTCACGGGTTAATCCCCAAAGCACTATTGGTGCTGCGATGCCTTCATCTTGCAGGCCGTGCAATATTTTGAGCAGTCGATTAACCCGTCCAACCAACACTGCATCAATGAGTTTAAATACATCATAACGCGCACTATCAGCAACCACCTCTGCGACTACTTGGGCAGTAATCAATTGGTCACCTTGCAATACAAACAGTTTTTCTATTTCTTGCGCTGCGGCCAGTAAATTGCCTTCTATTTTGCTGGCGAGTAATTTAATGCCGTCTATTTCAATGCTTAAACCACGGCGTGCGGCGCGTTGTTGTAACCATTGCACTAACTCTTTACCATCCAATGGCCAGATTTGTACCACCACGCCACACTTATCAAGCGCCTCAAACCAACGCGATTTTAAGGAGGTCGTGGCGATTTTAGCGGTGCTAATTAATAGCAGGGTATCGCTGGGAGGATGCTCACAATAGGCTTGTAATGCCTTGGAGCCGTCGTTGCCCAGCTTACCATCAGGAATCCGCAAGTCGATTATTTTTTTATCGGCAAAAATTGATAATGCACCAGCCGCTTCAGCGAGTGTATGCCATCCAAAATGGGCATCAACGGTTATCACTTCGCGCTCAGTAAAGCCTGCTTGCCGCGCCGTTTTTCTGACGGCATCGGCGGCTTCCCCTAATTGCAAGGGTTCATCGCCACTTAAAAAATACACAGGCGCTAGTTTTTTTTGTAACGCCTCGTTAAGTGTTTGTGCGCTTAAACGCATATTATTTTTTTGCAGCTTGATTTAACATCGCTTTGCCCATATCCATAATCGAACGCACCGCTTGGCTATACATCTCCTCCCGAATCAAGGCCTCTTCATTACTTTTACCGATAATATCCTGCTGGTTATTAAAGTAATCGCGATTCACTTTGACGCTTTGACTCGGTATGATCAACCTTTTATCAGGGCCTAATACTTCAAAATTCAAAATATAAAACAGTTGAAATTCATTGGTTTTACCGGTTGCGCTTAATGACAACGTACGTCGATCAAAGCGTTCATTGACAACATTAATAATGAGGCCATTGGCTTCAGGTGCTTCGCTTAATTTTGCACCGGCTGAGTGTAGGGCTTCTTTAAAGCTGCTATGCAATTGAGGTGACGCACTTTGTAAATAGATATGCCGCATGATTTCAGGCACCTCCGCTTCACCGCGTAAGTGGTAATTACAAGCCGCTAAAAACAGGGACAATATAAAAACCAGCCCTGGTCTCATGTTTTTGGGGAAAGATAAGAAAAAAATAACATTGCGCATACCACTTCCCGTATTAAATAACGATGTTAATTAATTTATTTGGCACCACGATCACTTTTTTAAGCGGTTGATCGAGTACAAAACGTTTTACGTGTTCATCGGCTAACGCTAAAGCTTGAATCTCTTCTTTAGTCGCTGTCACGGATACTGTGATCTTAGCGCGCATCTTGCCGTTCACTTGGATGACGATTTCTAATTCTTCCTGCGTTAATGCCGTCTCATCAATCTGCGGCCACGCCTGACTAACCACCTCACCCTGATGGCCCAATTCTTGCCACAACTGATGACAAATATGCGGCACAATCGGCGTCAACATCAACACCACCGCTTCCAAAGCTTCTTGCTGAATCAAACGACCATTCGGCGTAACGTCTTCAAACTTAGCGATATGGTTGAGTAGCTCCATATTCGTCGCAATCGCGGTGTTAAAAGTATAGCGGCGACTGTAATCATCACTGACTTTTTGAATGGCTTGATGAATATGTCGACGCATGGTTTTTTGCTCACCCGTCAACGTGGACTCATCCAACTTGCCGCTTGGCAAACCGGCTGACACATGCAAATACACCTGTCGCCACAGCCGTTTTAAGAAGCGGAATGCCCCTTCGACACCGCTATCCGACCATTCCAAAGATTGCTCTGGCGGTGCGGCGAACATGATAAACAAGCGCACAGTATCTGCACCATATTGTTCAATTAAGCTCTGCGGATCAACGGTATTACCCTTAGATTTGGACATTTTACTGCCGTCTTTCAGTACCATACCTTGTGTCAATAAACGTTTGAACGGCTCATCGCAGGTTAATAGCCCTTCATCACGCAACAGTTTGGTGAAAAACCGCGCATACAATAAATGCAAAATCGCATGTTCGATGCCACCGATATAATGATCAACGGGTAACCAACTGCTGGCGGCTACACCTAGCATTTTGTCGGTTTGGTGTGGGGTCGCAAAACGTGCGAAGTACCAAGAGGACTCCATGAAGGTATCAAAGGTATCCGTTTCACGGCGGGCAGGTTTGGCGCACTTGGGGCAAGCCACTTTTGAAAAAGTCGGATGCGCCACTAACGGCGATTGCGAACCATCCAGTACGACATCTCGCGGCAACTCTACTGGTAAATCTTGCTCAGGTACGGGAACAGTGCCGCAATCGTCACAGTAAATGACCGGAATCGGCGCACCCCAATAACGTTGGCGAGAAACACCCCAATCACGCAAACGGAAATTGACTTTACGCAGACCTTTACCGTCTTTTTCCAAGGCTTCCGCAATTTTTCCAAAGGCTTCAGCGGAGGTTAAACCATCGAAAGGCGCAGAGTTTTTCAGTATGCCTTTAGCGGTGAAGGCTTGTTCAGCGCAATCATCACCTTCGCCTGTTTTAGCAAAGATGACTTGTTTAATGGCGATGTCATATTTTTTGGCAAACTCATAATCACGCTGGTCATGCGCTGGCACTGACATTACCGCACCTGTGCCGTAGCCCATTAATACAAAATTAGCGATCCACACTGGCACTAATTCACCGGTAATCGGGTGTGCGGCGGTTAAGCCAGAATCAATGCCGCGTTTTTCCATGGTTTCCATCGCGGCTTCGGAAGTTTCCATCATCTTGCAATCGGCGATGAACGTCGCAATGTCAGGATTATGCTGCGCAGCTTTTAAGGCTAACGGATGTTCCGCTGCAACGGCTAGATAGGTTACGCCCATTAAGGTATCAGGGCGCGTGGTATAGATGCGGAGTGGTTCAGTCATGTCGGGGACAGAAAAATCCATTTCCACGCCTTCCGAACGCCCAATCCAATTCGCTTGCATGGTTTTAACCTGATCCGGCCAACCGTCCAAGGTGTCCAATGATTGCAGCAATTCATCGGCATAAGCGGTGATTTTTAAAAACCATTGTGCGAGTTCTTTACGTTCAACCGGCGTATCACAACGCCAGCAACAGCCGTCAATCACCTGCTCATTCGCCAACACCGTCATGTCGTTCGGACACCAATTGACTGGCGCGGTTTTCTTATAAACCATGCCTTTTTCGAGCAATTTCAGAAAAAACCATTGCTCCCATTTGTAATAACTGGGGTCACAGGTGGCAATTTCCCGATCCCAATCATAGCCAAAGCCCAAGCGTTTAAGCTGCTCGCGCATATAATCAATATTGCTGTACGTCCAATCTGCCGGATGTACGCCGTGCTGCATCGCTGCATTTTCAGCCGGCAAGCCAAACGCATCCCAACCCATCGGCTGCATGACATTCTTGCCCAACATGCGCTGATAACGGCTGATCACATCGCCTATCGAGTAGTTACGCACATGCCCCATGTGCAATTTGCCACTGGGATAAGGGAACATCGCCAGGCAGTAATATTTTTCAGCGGTCGATTCTACGGCTTTATAAATGCCAGAAACCGCCCATTGTTGTTGTGCGGATTGCTCTATTGCAAAGGGATTATAATTTTCTTCCATCATCTTAGCCGTGGTTTACCCGTCAAAAGCGCTAGGATACCTTACAGAGGCTTAAATCTAAAGCCTCAATTTTATCGTCTTAGCTTAGCATTTACACAACGCATATTAATGTCATGGCGGTGAACGGTGTTGTGTAGATACAGATACAGCAAAAGAGGGTGCGGAATATTTGCTCAACTTGTTGTATTTTAATTGTTATTTATTATGGATATCCAAAAAACAAAACATAAGCAGCTCTGTGTGAAATATCGTTTTTTGCCGGCAAACTAAGCTATTCGGACGATTCAGATTCTGTTTGGATTATTAAGTAGTGACGCAAAAATTTTTGGAAAATAATATACGTGTAACATTGAGATACCCATTCAGTTCCCCTCTTGGGAAAAGAGGGGAGGAGGGGAGGTTTTTTAAATAGGCCTCTCGTAAATCTTGAGTTGCATTGAGATATGAAACTCCGGTTAATTTTCGCTCGATCACTTAGTCGTCAGGCTCATTAAAATCGCGAACACATCAACCAGCCTGTTTAATGCGCCGGTTTATTAATAACCGCATGAAAAACAAAAAACAAATTCAGATCTATTGAGGGAATTGGAAAAGGCCACCAAGCTTCTGTTCGGTCAGGAAAATAATGCCGTAACAACGCAATCAAGTTATTACATGAATTGACATGTTCTCTAGCCATCACGTAATCGTAGGCAATGCCTTGTGCTATTGCGTTTTTCCTCGGCCCCAACTGACGGCCTAATCGCCATGCAACTCCAGGATCAGTTGGGATAAGAATAGAAAGTACGCCGCCATTTTTTACCACGCGTTGCCATTCTTTAAGAACTAAATGTGGCTGATAAATATGCTCAAGCACATGGCTTGCAATTAGGCGGTCAAAACTATTATCGGCGTAACTTAAATGCTCACCGCTTTGCACTTCATATAACAACTTGTTGCCAAACCCGGCATCTAGCTTACGTTTAGCAACGTCCAGCGTTTTCGCATCCAAATCAGATAAAATATATTGATTAAAACCATGACGAACAAAGCCTAGATGCTCACCTGTCCCCGCACCAATTTCCAATACTTTTGCAAAGTGATGATGTTTCTGAAAGCGTTTTTCTGTCAGGCGATGGCTGGCGTGCATCACCGCTGATTGTAACGGGCTAGCGTAGTTAGATTCATCATAAACATCCGCAAATCTAGCCCGATAATCCAGCCAAGCCTGATCTTCATTTTCCATCTGATACCTCAATAGGTGTTGAATTGTATTTAAAATCTGGGGCACTAATGGTCTGCATTTAAGGTTATTAATCGTCAAGTTCATTAAAATCGCGTAGGGTGACATAGCTTTTATCTCCCCACCAATCCCATTCTCCTTCAGTTGCATACTTTGGGACACCGTTTTTGGTTGTTTCAATCAAGACTGCTTCTGAATAAGCCTCAAACACGGCTCTTTTAGAAGCGTAAGCGGCACCATCGAGGTTGGGGGGCCATTCGCTAACGATGTACGACGATGCAAACCAAGCCCTGCGATAGGTATTAGCAACGAATTCCCGTAAGGCATCTGCCGTTGCTTTATGGTCTGCGTGGTCTCCGGGATTTCTTACGCTGTTGTAATCACTTGCATTTACCCACGGGTGATCCGAACCTATAGCAACTCTTTCGGTCTCCAAAATTTCTTGCAACGTAAGCCAGAAATCTGCCCATCCATAGTATGTAGTTGAATGATCAATGGCAGTAAGGGAGTCTATGACGCCATCACGAAGGTTTTTCAAGGAGTTTATCCCAATGCTATCAGGCAGGCGGAGGCAATAATTAGCCGTGTTAGCGCATTCATATACGGTAATTTGATGACCAAGAATGTTTTTGACATCAATCTTGAGCGGGGCTGCGGGGATCGCGGCTCTGATCGAAGCAATGACGCCACGTTCTCTAGCTTCCCGCCATCCATCGGTCAAATCAGCGTTACCCGCTGTCGTCTGAATAAAGATTACTCTTGTGTCGGGGGTGTTTAGATCGGCATAGACCTGTTCGCCCCTGAAGAATTGCCAATCATCTTGATGAGCGGCGACATAGAATACAATCCCCCCCCACAAGAGATTTTGCCGTAACCTCCGCCAACGCTTGCCGAGACAACAGTATGCTACCTGCGGCACCTATCATACTTAAACGCATAAAATCACGACGATCCATATTGATACCTCTTTGAGATTTGATTGTAGAATATTAAACCAACAAAGTTACTCAGCAAAAATGCCCTCTAAATCAATTTCCAACAGTTGGAAAGATGTGGCCATGTACCTTGCTTTTACTTGGATACATAAACAAAATCGCCGCATAAAATCGTCCAGTATATTCTGTTGCACAGCTTTTTTTCATGTTGTTACTCTAGTCACGGCATTGATGTTAATCCAAAAACCTCAGTTAAGCAATGACTTTATATCGGGTGCTGGCGCCTATAAAATCTCGGGTGGTTTGAAATTACGCTGGATAAAAAATAGGGCAAACAGTGTGTTTTTTGATGTTAATGGAAATGGTTACGGGTAGCCGAGTATCGCTTGAAAGAAATTAATGAAATCGGGATGCAAATTACGATTAGACTTAGCGTACGTTTTTAGTTCCATTGGACGTTAAACGCCTTACTATAGTTAGCCAACGTATCAGGAGCTGCCCTCATGAACCCCCATTACCTCAGCCGCTTTTTTAACCCGCGTTCTGTAGCTATCGTCGGCGCATCAGAACGCGCGGACAGTGTGGGTCGCCGCCTGTTACTGAATATGCAAGAGGCGGATTTTAAAGGTGGCTTATACCCCGTCAACCTCAAGCGTGATCAAGTGCTGGGCTTAAAAGTCTATCCCACCTTGCTCGCGATACCAGAAGACCTGGATTTGGTGGTGATTGCCACGCCTGCGTGCAGTGTGCCAGGCATCATACAGCAATGCGGTGAAAAGGGCGTGACTGCGGTGGTCATTATCAGCGCTGGTTTTGGCGAAGTCGGCGCGGAAGGTAAACGCTTACAGCAATCAGTGTTGGACATTGCCAAACGCTACAGCATCCGCTTGATTGGTCCGAATTGTCTGGGGGTGATCCGCCCCGGTGGTCAGTTGAATGCCACTTTTGGCGAAGGTAAGATCAAGGACGGTAGCTTGGCGTTGTTGTCACAATCCGGCGCAGTCTGTACCGCCATTTTAGATTGGGCGAACGCGCAGGACATCGGCTTTTCCACAGTGGTGTCGATGGGCGGCGCGGCGGACATTGATTTTGGTGAGGTACTGGATTATCTGGCGACTGACAGCCAAACCACTGGCATTTTGATGTATGTGGAAGGCATCCGCGATGCACGGCGTTTCTTAAGCGGACTGAAAGCCGCCGCTCGTTTGAAACCAGTGATTTTGATCAAATCCGGTCGGCATGAAGCGGGCAGCAAAGCTGCCATGTCGCATACTGGCGCACTGGTTGGCAGCGATAGCGTGTTTGATGCCGCAATTGCTAGGGCAGGGGTGGTCAGGGTGTACAGCATTGATGAGCTGTTTTCGGCGGCGCGGATTTTGGCGAACAACTATGTCGTTAAACACAACCGTCTGGCGATCATCACCAATGCGGGCGGTCCTGGCGTGATGAGTACCGACCGCGCCGAAGATGTCGGTGTGCGAATGGCGGCTTTAGGCGACAGCAGTTTGACAGCGTTAAACGCCATTCTGCCTTTGCACTGGTCACATGCCAATCCGGTGGATATTCTCGGCGATGCCACGCCGGAGCGCTACCAACAGGCGTTGGAGGTATGTCTCAATGATGACGGTATTGACGGCATCTTGGTGATTTTGACTCCGCAGGCCATGACTAACCCCACGCAAGTTGCGGAATGTATTGTTGCAGGCGCTGCCAGCAGCGACAAGCCAGTGCTGGCCTCTTGGACGGGCGGCTCACGCGTGCAGGCTGGGCGCAACCTATTTGCCAATAGCACGGTTGCGCACTTTGCCACGCCGGAAGTGGCAGTGGATGCCTTCTCTTTTCTCGCCAAATACACCCAAAACCAAATTTTGGTCAAACAAATTCCTTTCCCGATAGCCGAACAAATACCGCCGGATGTCGAGGGTGCGCGACTGATCATCGAACGGGTACTGGCAGAAAATCGGCAAGTTTTGACTACGCAGGAAGCCAAGGCCATCTTGGCGGCGTTCCATATTCCGGCCACCCAAACCATCCCAGTCGCTAATGCCAAAGAGGCCATGATCGCCGCTGAAACCTTAGGCTTTCCGGTGGTGCTGAAAGTCAATATGGCAGAATTCAGCCATAAATCCGACATTGGCGGAGTGCGGTTAAATATCGGCAGTGTGCCGGACATTTCTCGCCATTTCTTAGAAATGGAAACGGCAATTAAACAAAGATTTCCAGAAATTAAAGAAGTCGGCATGACGATTGAACCGATGTTCAAATCCAACAGCGGGCGGGAACTGATGGTCGGCGTGGTGCGCGACCCCGTGTTCGGGCCAGCGATTAGTGTTGGTTTAGGAGGGACGCTGGTGGAAATTTTGCAGGACACTGCCGTTGCCCTGCCACCTTTGAATGCCTATATGGTGGAGCAAATGCTGGGGCGAACCAAGGCCGCCAAATACCTGCAAGCCTTCCGACACTTACCGCCCGCCAACATCAATGCGTTGGTTGAGGTGCTGCTGAACATCTCCAGCATGGTCAGTGAATTACCCGAGATTTTGGAGCTGGACATCAACCCCTTGATTGTGGATGAACACGGCGTGATGGCGGTGGACGCGCGTATTAAGGCAGAACTCTCACACCAGCTCACGCCGTATTCGCACATGGCAATACACCCGTACCCACATGAACTGACCCAAAGCCACCAACTGACCAATGGTGCCAATATCACCATCCGCCCGATACGCCCAGAGGATGCTGTGTTAGAAAAAGATTTCGTACACCGCTTGTCGGAACGCAGCAAATATTTTCGCTTTATGCAGGCGTTACAGGAACTGACCCCCGAAATGATCGTGCGCTTTACCCAAATTGACTATGACCGCGAAATGGCTTTTGTCGCGGTCACTGACGATCAGCGCATGCCCAATGAACTGGGTGTGGGACGTTACGTCATCAATCCCGATGGACATTCGGTGGAATTTGCGTTGGTAGTGTCAGATGATTGCCAACGCCTAGGCGTAGGCTCCAAACTCTTAAAAACCCTCATGCAATCCGCAAAAAACAAGGGCATGTCTTTTTTTGAAGGAGAAGTTTTGGTGATTAATGTGCCGATGCTGTCGCTGGTGAAAAAGCTGGGGTTTAGGGTGGAGGCGGTGGCGGATGATTGTGAGATTGTGCGGGTGGTTAAGGATTTGCGGCAGTAGGGTTATTATTAAAAATGTGAGCTGGTTCACAGTTTATTTTTCAAAATGTGAAAAAGTTCACAGTTTGTTAAAAATAGATGTTTTAGACTGATT
>JABFRM010000080.1 GCA_013141155.1 Methylococcaceae bacterium
TATTTCCATTGAAGCATCAGGGCGCGTAAAATCAATTAGCACGTCGAATTGATCCGTAACCGCCGCTAAATCACTCACCACCTTGACACCGACAGCACCAATACCGGCTAATTCACCTGCATCTTTGCCTATGGCAAGGCTTTCAGGACGTGAGACGGCAACGGTTAGTTTGGCTTGTGGGCTAAGCAAAGCCGCTTTAATCAAACACAAGCCCATGCGACCAGAAACCCCTACTACAGCAATGCGAATCATGATGATTATCCGGTTAATTTATCAAAAAAGCTTTTAACACCGTCAGTCCAAGAATGTTCTTGGGGGCTATGGTGTTTGCCACCACCTTGCAAAGATTCGCCGAGACTTTCCACCCATTGCTTTTGTTCTTTAGTCAAATGCACGGGCGTTTCAATTTGCACGCGACACATCAAATCACCGACCGCACCGCCACGCACGGGTTTAACACCTTTGCCGCGCAAACGGAATAACTTACCGGTTTGAGTTTCGGCAGGAATTTTTAATTTAACTTTTCCATCCAAGGTAGGCACTTCAATCTCGCCGCCTAAGCAAGCAGCCGGGAAACTAATAGGTAATTCACAATGTAAATTAGCACCGTCACGGGTGAAAATAGCATGGTCTTTGACGCTAACTTGTACATACAAATCACCTGCAGGGCCGCCACCTAAGCCTGCTTCACCTTCACCGCCCAAACGGATGCGGTCACCGGTATCAACACCTGCGGGTACTTTAACCGATAAGGTTTTGGTTTCCTGCACACGGCCTTGACCGTAACATTTGCCGCAGGGGTCTTTAATTTGTTTGCCGTTGCCTTTACAGGTGGGACAGGTTTGTTGCACAGAGAAGAAACCTTGCTGCATCCTGACTTGGCCGTGACCTTGGCAGGTTGTGCAAGTGACGGGCGTAGAACCTTTTTTAGCGCCTGAGCCGCTACATTCAGCACAGCTAACCAAAACCGGAATACGCACTTTGGCATCCGTACCGGCTACGGCTTCTTCTAAAGAGAGTTCAAGGTTATAGCGCAAGTCAGAGCCGCGTTGCGCGCTGCTGCGTTGCCGTCCGCCGCCACCGCCGAAAATATCGCCGAATACATCACCGAAGACATCACTAAAGCTTTCCGCACCGCTAAAGCCGCCACGACCGCCACCCATAGAATTGTCAACACCCGCATGACCAAATTGATCATACGCCGCACGTTTTTTAGGATCGGATAAAATCTCGTAGGCTTCTTTGATTTGCTTGAATTTGATTTCAGCGCCTTCAGGGTTGTCGGTATTGCGGTCGGGATGAAATTTCATCGCCATTTTCCGATAACTCGCTTTTATCTCTGCGTCGCTTGCGTTTTTATCGACACTGAGTAGTTTATAAAAATCTTCTTTTGCCATGTCCGTTTCAATCCGCTCCCCGTTGTTTTGAGGGAGATGCAGCTTGAGCTGCGCTGTTATTAACAACCACGCGAAGGGCGCGGCATAATTATTGAGTGAATCAACCCACCCTACACCTGAACGTCAAAAGCTCAAGGCCAATAATGCCAGCGAAATAATTATCGCAGGCAGCTTGAACCTTGAGCTTTAGTAGCATCCGTTAAGCGTTTGCTTTATCGAAAACTATTTTTTATCGTCCTTCACTTCTTCAAACTCAGCATCAACCACGCCATCATCATGTTGTTCTGGGGCTGAGTGCGGCGCACCTGCGCCTTCTGCTTCCGCTTTTTGGGCATAAACCCGTTCAGCCAGTTTACCGGATAATTCCGTCAACGCTTCAGTTTTTGCTTCAATCGCGTCTTTATCATCGCCTTTAATGACCGCATGTAAATCAGCAATAGCCGCTTCGATGTCCGATTTTTCAGCCGCTTCCACTTTATCACCCAGTTCTTTCAGGGATTTTTCAGTGGCGTTAATCATGCCTTCTGCGTGATTGCGTGCTGAAACCAGTTGCGTGATTTTACGGTCTTCATCCGCATGGGCTTCTGCATCTTGTACCATGCGTTGCACTTCTTCATCGGATAAACCGCTAGAGGCTTTAATAATGATCGACTGTTTTTTGCCGGTCGCTTTATCTTTTGCCGAAACGTTTAAAATACCGTTAGCATCAATGTCAAATCCCACTTCAATTTGTGGAATACCGCGCGAAGCAGGCGGAATATCCGCCAAATCAAAACGGCCTAAAGATTTATTGCCGGACGCTATTTCGCGCTCGCCTTGCAAGACATGAATAGTCACGGCAGTTTGATTATCTTCAGCCGTTGAAAACACCTGTGACGCATTGGTGGGGATGGTGGTGTTTTTCACAATCAACTTAGTCATCACGCCGCCCATGGTCTCAATACCCAAAGACAATGGTGTAACATCCAGTAATAAAACATCTTTAACATGACCGCCTAAAACACCTGCTTGAATAGCAGCACCCAAGGCCACCGCTTCATCTGGGTTGACATCTTTACGTGGCTCTTTACCAAATATGGATTTAACCAACTCCTGTACTTTCGGCATACGGGTTTGACCGCCGACCAAAATCACCTCGTTGATTTGTGATGCTGATAAACCGGCATCTTTTAGCGCCACTTGGCAAGGGCCTTTGGTGCGCTCAATCAAATCCTCAACCAGCGATTCGAGTTTAGAACGGGTCAATTTAACGTTTAAATGTTTAGGGCCTGTCGCATCGGCGGTGACATAAGGCAAATTCACATCGGTTTGTTCAGCCGAAGACAATTCGATCTTCGCTTTTTCAGCCGCTTCTTTTAAACGTTGCAGTGCTAAAGGATCTTTATGCAGATCAATGCCGCTGTCTTTTTTAAATTCGCCTGCCAAATATTCGATCACACGCATGTCAAAATCTTCACCACCTAAGAAAGTATCGCCATTGGTGGCCAATACTTCAAATTGATGCTCGCCTTCTATTTCAGCGATTTCGATAATGGACACGTCAAAGGTGCCACCACCTAAATCATAAACGGCAATTTTCATATCGCCTTTAGGCTTATCCATGCCGAAAGCCAAAGCCGCCGCCGTTGGCTCATTGATAATCCGTTTGACATCTAGTCCTGCAATGCGACCTGCATCTTTAGTCGCTTGACGTTGCGAATCATTGAAATAAGCGGGTACAGTAATGACCGCTTCAGTGACTTCTTCGCCTAAAAACGCTTCCGCATCTTTTTTCAGTTTCATCAAAATACGTGATGAAATCTCGGGAGCCGCCATTTTTTTGCCATGACATTCCACCCACGCATCACCGTTTTCTGCGGCAATAATTTTATACGGCACCATTTTAATGTCTTTTTGCACGACATCATCTTTAAAGCGGCGACCGATTAAACGTTTAATCGCAAATAAGGTGTTTTCAGGATTGGTGACTGCCTGACGTTTGGCAGATTGCCCTACCAACACTTCATCGTTATTGGTAAACGCAATAATCGACGGTGTGGTGCGCGCACCTTCACTGTTTTCAATAACACGCGCTTTACCGTTGTCTAACACAGCCACACACGAGTTAGTGGTGCCTAAATCTATACCAATCATTCTACCCATTGTAATCTCCAGAATTGTTTATTAAATATTGTTTGTTCGCTATTAAACATAGCGTTAATGCCGATATGGGGGCTGTGTTAAATTGTTCAAGCCTGCTCATCAATTTTTGGTGTATTTTCCGGTGGCAAGTCGATGGCTTTAGAAACTACCACCATCGCAGGACGCAATAAACGGTCATTCAAAAGATAACCCTTTTGAAAGACGATTAACACCGTATTGGGTTCAACTTCGCCATTGGGTTGGGTTGAAACCGCTTGATGCAACTCAGGATTAAACGGCTTTCCAACCGCCTCAACTGGCACAATATTAAAACGTGCCAAGGTGGCTTCAAACTGTTTAAGGGTCAGTTCGCTGCCTTCGCGCAATTTAACCACTTCAGGACTTTCGCTCACCGACGCTTGAATGCCCAGCTCCAAACTGTCTATGACATTAATTAATTCTTTAGCAAAACGCTCCAAAGCAAATTTGCGGGTATTGTCTAAATCTTTATCAACCCGTCTTTTCAGGTTTTCCATTTCCGCTTGGGTACGCAGCATTTTGTCCCAATTTTCTTGCGCGTTTAGCTCTGCTTGCGCCAGTTTTTCGGTTAATTCTGCGACGGATAATTCGGGCATTTCAGTATCGTCTTCTTCCAGCAAATGCGCTTCATCTACGGTATTAACTGACAGCTCTTCTGCACTTTCGGCTGACCGCGCTTGTTTATTACTCATTATTACCAAACTCCACAATAAAATTAAAACCAATGCTCGTTAAGATGGGGGCGATGTTTTTGGATTCAAGGCAGCAGCTAATAATTTTGCGGCGGCTTAGGCAAAAGCAATGCCGCCATTACCTTCGTATCTCGAGTATTTTCCAGTGCGTAGCGCGGATGCTTTACAACAATAATGTGTAGATTTTCAAGCAGGTGCGCTAAAAAACCAGTCGTAACTATTCAAAACAAAGAACTAAGCTAAGCTTAATTATATTTTAAGCATACTCTTTAGGGTTTCGCAGATGTTTGACATGGCATTTTTTTATATATGGCTTTTCGTACTATGTGTTTTTATGATAGGGACAAGCATATTCGAAGCTACGATGCACCGCGATCTGCTTGCACCTCAAAATCGTTTCAATCAAAGCGGCTATGAACAATCTACACAATATAATTTTATAATGAGTAAATTATCCGCAGGGAATATTTGTTGGAACCGTATCATAGTGGCAAGCCCTGAGCATTTTTATAAAAAATGGCTTTTAAATCCAATAAAATATAAGGGGTTTGGTTTGCTGCGGCATTATGCAAATAGCGTTGAAATCTATGCCTTATTAAACAGGAAAGAGACCAATTTTTCTTTTACCAAAGCGGAATTGCACATCGAATGGTTGAGTTTTGAAAGCCTGTACGGTTCAGAACATAACACTTTAAAACTGACTCAGGGGAAAACGGTGTTATTCATAAGAGCCAATTCTTCTGCCGAAACTTTCGATATTGCCCGCATGCTAAACCCGCATTTCGTGTTACCACCTGCAAAGATTATAGAAAAAAAGCATGTACCCCTAATGGTAATGATTTTATGTTCTGGCATAGTTGGAATAGGTGTACTTGGATTGCTGCCTTATATATTGTCTTCATACCATTTCGTCAATAGTATGATTTTGTTTCCTTGGCTGATGATTGCAGCCCTCGCTGCTGGGGGTTGCAATTATGCCATTTTAAAGTGGTTGAAAAGACCCGCATTAGAAACCACAGGCTTATCTATCTTAATGATACTAAGTTTTTTCCTTTGTTCAGGAGTGATCATATCTTATATGGATCAATACCTTCTTGGGTCTAGCATTGGCGTTTATTCCTACACCTACAAGGGTAATGATGAATTTGAGCCATTGGACATACACGCCCCCCCACTCTCTTTAGAACAAATCGGACGCCGGACATCAGCATATTCTATTGGTTCAATCCATAGATTTTCACTGTTGCATGGGTTACTGGGAACATGGCAGCTAGATTTGGAGTTTTCAAACCAATTTCATATTTCAAGCCAACAACCGGTCACTTTTACCCGCATATTTACTCGCTGGCGACAACCTGATTTTGTCAAGGCTCTTGATTTTACCCTGTTAGTAACCCGTCTGTGGCTAATAGGACTACTGATTGGCTTAATGCTGACAAAGTACCTTCGTCAATATCATCGAATTAATCCTGATCAAAATAAGTTGGTTGCTGCCCTCAATCCTGAACAGACTTATTGGTGGCAACGGGTTTATATTGCTAGACTAAATCTTTTAAAGCAGCACACTTGTTTAACCACTAAATTTGAAACGCAAGGACTCATAGTTGATTATCACGATTGTCTTGAAGTCCAGTGCATTGTTGAAGATCAGCAATTAAGCTATCGGCTTTCCAAACAGCAACTTACTATAGAAAAGCAGTACCCGTCAGTTACTATTGCTAACGGTATTATTTATCCTCTAAAATTGAGCCAAGGTAACAAACAAGTGATAATTGGAACTTGGTCAGAGGAAAAACGCACCGATCTTGACCAAGTGATCAATAAGCATTTTATGAGGCCCAAACCGCGGGAATTTCGTAAAACCAGTAAAGAGGATACGGGGAAAATGCTTGCCATACTTATCCCAACCTATTGTTTTTTAATTTACATATTTTTTATTGGCTAGCAGTCCCGTAGGTGTGCATCGCGTACTTTTAGAAGCCAAGAGACCTGAATATACCTTAAACGTGAGCATTCAGCCCTTCATGAACGATAAATTCATCGCGACATTGTTGAAAAAATATATTGTAAGTGACAATATACAAGATGTTATATTTCGCTTGCGCAATTAGCTGCAAAATCAAACCGGCTTTTTTGCCCACCCACGCACCACCACAATATGCCGTGTAGGCAGAAAAACGCTATCCACTTTATTAATTCTCTTACCATTGCCCTAAAATTACGTCTTACCGTGTTATTGAGAAAATAAATAGCTATTAAACATCAAGAATTAATAAGCACAAATGATCAAACTTCAGCCTATCGACCGAATCGGAACAATCTCCAAAAAAGAATTTATTACTGCTTATAAGCATCCAGAAATTCCGGTAGTGATGGAACAGCTAACCCACACTTGGCCAGCATATCAAAAATGGCATTTGGATTATTTCTGCGACATTGCCGGTGATAATATAGTGCCGGTCTATGATGGCGGTGAACGAGCCAAAGGTAGGCAGCATCAAAATGCGGTGGCACAAACCATGCGCTTCAGGGATTTTATCGCGGCATTAAAACTGGGCGAGAACAGACTAAGGATATTTTTTTATAATATTCTCACAGCCGCCCCCAAATTAATTGAGGACTTTGCCTATCCTGACATCGGTTTAAAATTTTTCACCAAATTACCGGTGATGTTTTTCGGGGGTAAAGGCGCTAAGGTGCAAATGCACTTTGATATTGATTTAGCGGATATTTTGCTGTGCCATTTTGGCGGGAGAAAACGCGTCTATTTATTTGCACCGGCACAAACAAAATATCTTTACCATGTGCCGTTTTCGTTCAGCGCTTTGTTTGATATTGATGTTGAACAGCCTGATTATGAAAGATTCCCGGCATTACATCAGCTTGAGGGCTATGTCATCGAGCTGGTGCATGGTGACGCATTATATATTCCACCGGGCTATTGGCATTATATTGTCTATGAGGAAATCAGTTTTTCACTGTCTTTGCGAGCATTCCCGAGGCACCCAAAAGCTTTAATGAAAATGTTTTACAATATTGTATTCATTCGCAATGTAGAAGGCTTGATGCGTAAACTGGCCGGTCAATTATGGAATGATAGAAATGAGTTAAATGCTTTCAAAAAAACCCATCGAAATTTAGCTATTGAACTTGAGCGTAGCGGGAAATTCTAAACGTTTCAGGATACCCACTTAAGGCGGATACCCGAATCAACAAGTGGTCGAAAAATACGCACCTTAGATTCAACTGAATAAATGCAAGATTCTGAAATTAGCTTGAAAAACAGTTAAAATAGCACGCAAGCACGAGCATTCGCTGTGTACTGTAATTGTATAGACTATATCGGCGTTTCTGGCTCTGCCAATAAAGATTGTCATCTTGTGTGTTTATGATTGAAGGGGTTATCAAATGTATCGTCATTTTCCAGAAGTTAATGCTCAAGCTGTGCATAACAAACGGGATTACTTTATTGCCGTATTCACGTTTTTTTGCGTGGCGGTGTGTTTGATAAGCGATGCGAATGCGACCTTGGCAAAGCAAAATGCGTTGGGCGTTTGTGGCTGGGTGTTTCTGACGGGATGGTTATTAGGCGAATGTAAATTTGTGCGGATGCAGGTGTTAATTGCAGTGGCTTTTGCGACTATCGGGGAACATTTTGCCTCTGTCTACATGGGCGGCTATACTTATCGTTTTAGTAATGTCCCAGCGTATGTGCCGCCAGGACACGGCATGGTCTATTTAACGGCGGTGGCACTGGGGCGTTCAGGCTTGTTTTTAAACTATGCGCGCCAAATTTCGGCCTTGGTGGTGTTGGTGTGCGGTGCTTGGTCAGTATGGGGAATTAGTGGCATTCCCGCCCAGGGTGATGCGGTGGGGGCGTTATTATTTTGTGTGTTTCTGGGGTATTTATATAAAGGGCGTTCACCGCTGGTGTATTTAGCGGCGTTTTTTATCACCACTTGGTTGGAATTAATCGGCACCGCCGTGGGTACTTGGACATGGGCGG
The DNA here is from genome assembly GCA_013141155.1 of Methylococcaceae bacterium. GTDB lineage: Bacteria > Pseudomonadota > Gammaproteobacteria > Methylococcales > Methylomonadaceae > SXIZ01. The sequence continues at coordinate 8,256 of JABFRM010000080.1, forward strand.
CTATTGATCCGGTGTTGGGATTGCCACAAGGCAACCCGCCCAGCGGTGTGGCGGCATGGTATTGTCTGGTAGATGCGGTGGCAATGACTACGGCAGCGCCGGTATTGTATGGTTTGGCGTGGGGGTTAAGATTATCAAAAGACCTCACGGTTCGCACAGGTGGCCGTTTAATCCCAATAGCTGTGACGGTACCGGCAATGATACAGCGCAAACTAGCTAAAGAACTTAGGTAAGCATTTTGGCAAAAATAACGCATTTATCCCAATTAGATTTAAATGGCACGTATACTTACGCGGATTATTTAACCTGGCAATTTGATGAGGCGCTGGAGCTTATCAAAGGTAAAATCATGCTGATGTCGCTCGCGCCAAATGTCAATCATCAACGTATTTCTGCGCATTTGACGGGCATTTTATCTCAATTTTTTAAACAAAAAGACTGCCAACTTTTTGCTGCCCCCTTTAATGTACGCTTATATGACAAAAATAAATCACAGCAAGCCAATCAAGATATATACACGGTAGTTCAGCCTGATTTGTGCGTTATTTGTGACAGCGCCAAACTTGATGCACAAGGATGTTTAGGGGCGCCCGACTGGATTATTGAAATATTATCCCAAGGTAATTCCAAACGGGAAATGCAGATTAAATATGAGCTGTATCAAGAAAGTGGCGTAAAGGAATATTGGTTAATTTATCCGGTTGAGCAGGCGGTTTATCAATTTGTATTGGATGATATGACGCAGCAATATCGCTTGTTTAAAATGTATCCCGGTGACGCCAAAGCGAATGGCTACCTATTTCCAGCGTTGGAAATTGAGTTAGAGGAAGTCTTTGCTGAGTGAAGTCGTTGACTTACGGTGTTCAAAATAATTTTTTCAATCAAACCCAAAAGAGGTATTAATATGGATCGTCGTGATTTTATGCGTTTAAGTATGGTGGGTGCTGCGGGCAGCCTATTGTTGTCTCGGCAAGTGTTGGCGGAAGCTGCGGCAACGTCGCTTGCGGGGGGCGTTTATTATACCCAAGAAGCACCGGGGCATTGGAAAGGTAAAGAAGCAACGCATTTGCCTTCACTTGAGATAGCCAAGTCCGATAGTAAAGTGATTGTTACGGTGCTGACCGCTCATGAAATGAAAGGCTATGAGCATTACATCGTTAAGCATGTGCTGTTGGATAAAAACTATCAATTTTTGGATGAGCATTTATTTGATCCCACCAAAGATAAAACGGCCTTGTCGGTATTTAATTTGAAAAGCTATACAGGTGCATTGTATGCCTTGAGCATGTGTAATAAGCATGATGTCTGGTTGAGCTCGGCGACGGTTTAATACAACAGTGATAGTTTTTGGATAATTTATAATATTGTCCGGTATTTTTATTAAAGCATCCACCCGTTGTTAATGCAGAGCACTCACGCTTTATCCTTAAAGCCTCAGAAAATTTTAGTTATTGCGCTACGGTATTTGGGTGATGTGCTCTTAACCACACCGTTATTGCATGCCTTACGTCTGGCTTATCCAGCGGCACAGGTGCATGTGTTGGTGTATGCTGAAACTGCGGCGATACTGGCGGGTAATCCTGACATTAACCAAATCATCACCACGCCTAATCGCCCTAAACGCGCCGATTACCAGCAACTGTTGCCCAAGTTGTTCAGGCAATATGATCTTGCCCTAGCAACCCAATCAGGGGATCGGCCATTTTGGTATAGTTTACTGGCGGCACCCAGGCGCATTGCCGCAGTACCGCCCAAAAAATCCACAGGGTGGTGGAAGCGTGGGTTCATGCACGCTTGGGTCGAATTTGATGACGAACAAACGCATACTGTTTTACAACATTTAAAACTGCTGGATAGCTTAGGCATAGACTACGCTTATGATCTAGTGGCACCGCAACTTGAAGCCGCAGAGCAGTTAACTTTAAGGCAACGCTATCCGGCTTTAATCGCACCTACTCGTTATGCGGTTTTACACCCTTATCCCCGTTGGACGTATAAGCATTGGACGCTTGAAAATTGGATCGCCATTGGCAACTATTTAAGCAAAGCGGGTTTGACGGTGGTGTTATCAGGGGGGGCTGGGCAAGACGAGCAGGCGTATGTGGCGGCTATTGCAGATAAGCTGCCCCAACCTACCCTTAACCTTGCGGGAGCAGTTTCATTGGCTGAATTGACCGCTGTGATTGCATCGGCAAGCGTATTTATCGGCCCCGATACTGGTGTAACGCATTTAGCGGCAGCCACGGGGGTTCCGGTTATTGCCTTATATGGGCCAACCAATCCCGTCAAGTGGGCGCCTTGGCCTAAAAATTATCGACAAAATAGCAATCCATTTCAACGCGTCGGCAGCCAACAAGTGCATAATATTTACCTGTGCCAAGGCCAAGTAGCCGCAGGGTGTGTGCCTTGTCATTTGGAAGGCTGCGACCGGCATGGCGAAAGTCGTAGCGAGTGCCTGGATAAGCTTGCTTATGTGCAACTCACCCCCCTTATTGACCAAATTCTGAACGCGCCATGACTTTTTATACCAACGCCCATAAAGCCGATGTAGCAGATGCTTTTGCTTACCAGGAAAGCCGCTCGTGATTTTAGTGCGCCAGTGGCAACATGCTAATACCTTATTTAATTTACTTTTGGCGAGCCTACCAATATCACTGCTGGTGTGGATACCGGGGGTATGGATAGTTTTTTTTAGTATCTTGGCTTTAGCTTTCGCTACCCTTAACAGCCATGAAAACCAGGATATCAAGGCACTTTATAGCCTTGCCGCTTATCGTGATTTGTTTATTATTTACGCGGCTTATTTGTTGCTCAGTACTGTCTCAATCGTATTTTTAAACAGTCATTTAAAGTCGATTGATAATGCCCTGATTTTTGTAGCTTGGCTGGCACTTTCGCCGTTAATGTTGCTATTAAAGCCGAACACCCAACTCTTTGGTTATGGTTGTTTAGTCGCCGTGATCATGGCGTTACTGATTGCGCTGTTACAATTTCATTTTTTCCATACTCCCAGGGCTTTTGGCTTTTATGGCAATGGCCTTAATGGCTCAGGGGCAATAAAATTTGCCGATATTGCTTTGCTATTAGGGTTATTAGCCTTGGTGTTATTATCGGGCCGTACTGCCAAATACCTAGGAGGATTAGGCTTTTGCTTTAGCTTAATCGTGTGTCTATATGCTTCGTCAAGAGGAACGCTATTAGCCGCTTTGCTGTGTGGTGTCGTCTGGTGGTTTTTTAAAACCCAGCACTTATCCAGGCTTAGGATAACAGTCACAATCTTATTAAGCATGTCAGTATTTTTGATTGTGAATAATTTCATGCAGAATGAATTAATAGCGCGCATTTATGAAACCAAGCTAGAAATAGCGGCTATATTGGATAACCAACTGGATACGCCAATGGGTATTCGGGTGCAACTCTGGGTTGCAGCATTGGCAATATTTACGGAGTATCCCTTATTTGGCGTGGGGCTTAATAACTTTGAAGCAGCGCTTGCGGTGTTAAATCAACACAATATTATTTCTGACATTGCCATGCGTTACGCACATGCGCATAATGAATATCTATGTGCGCTTGCAACGGGCGGAGGCATCGGTTTTAGTGTGACACTCTGGTTATTCTGGCTACCGATTAAGCTTTTTAAACGCGACTATTATGTGACTTTATGGGCTAAAGCCGGTTTTTGGAGTACCTGTTTAATGAGTTTTTTTGCCTTGACCGATTGCATTTTTGATCGACGCATGTCGGTTATAGCCTTTGTTATGGTGATTTCGATTTGCATGGCGGGCAATATCGCCCAAAAACAAACTCAAAACTCATGATCACTGCCATCATTATCACCAAAAATGAAGCCTTGCACATAGCCCGTTGCTTGGATTCTGTGGCTTGGGTTGATGAAATAGTGGTCTTGGATTCCGGCAGTGGCGATGCGACAATCGCCATTTGCAAACAGTATACCGATAAGGTCTACAGCACCGATTGGCCGGGATTTGGCCTACAAAAGCAGCGGGCGTTGGATAAAGCGACGGGCGCTTGGGTATTATCGCTTGATGCCGATGAAGTGGTGACGGCAGATTTAAAAGCAGAAATTGAACAGGCGATATTGTTGCAACAATATGACGGCTTTGAGATCCCCAGGCTGTCCAGTTATTGTGGACGGTCGATGCGACATGGCGGCTGGTGGCCAGATTATGTCTTACGCTTGTTTCGGCGCAGTCACGGGCAGTTTACCGAAGATGTTGTACATGAACGCATTGTGGTAAAAGGTCAGATCGGACGCTTAAACAATCCGTTTTTACATGAGGCGTTTATTGATTTAGATGAAGTTTTAGCGAAGGTAAACCATTATTCGACGTTAGGAGCCGAACAACTCTATCAACGCGGTGTGCGCTCCTCATTGCATAAAGCGCTATTGAAGGGGCTGTGGACGTTTATAAAAACCTATTGCCTAAAAGCGGCGTTTTTAGATGGTCGGCAAGGCTTAATGCTGGCGATTTCCAATGCCGAAGGGACTTATTACAAATACGCGAAGTTATTGGATTTACAAACCAAAAGGCAACCCTAAACGCGCATGAATTTAATCTCGATGGTTATCACCACTTACAATTGGCCAGCCGCGCTTAAGCTTTGTCTGAACAGTGTTTTTGCGCAAGACGATCCGCAATTTGAAATCATCATCGCGGATGATGGCTCAACCTCTGAAAATGTAGCGATTACCGAAGCTTTTTGCACCCAAAGTCCGGTAGCTATTAAGTATGTACATCACGCAGACCAAGGCTTTCGTGCAGGAACGATCCGCAACAAAGCGGTTGCAGCCAGTCACGGCGAGTATTTACTGTTTATTGATGGTGACTGTGTATTATTGCCAGGCTTTATCCGTAAGCATCGGCAACTGGCTGAAACCGGCTGTTTTGTTCCTGGCAATCGGGTGTTGTTAAGCCAAGCGTTTACCCAAGAAGTCATTACTCAACGGATTCCTCTGCATCAAAAAAACGGCATTGCGTTTATCGGTTATTGGTTAAGTCAAAAAATCAACCGCATTTCCGCTTTAATAGTTTTGCCTTTAGGCTTGCTAAGACATCTACAGGCCACTAAATGGCAAAAAGCCATGACTTGCAACTTAGGCATTTGGAAAACAGACTTTAGCCGCGTGAATGGCTTTGATGAACACTTTGAAGGCTGGGGATTTGAAGATTCGGATTTAGTGATTCGCTTAATTCATACGGGAATAAGGCGTAAAGAAGGGCGATTTGCCGTTCCAGTGCTGCATTTATGGCATCCTCACAACGACAAAAGCCAACAAAGGGTTAATTATCAGCGCTTAATGGAACGATTAGCACAACCTGAGGGTATTGTCGCCGAAAAAGGGTTGTCGCAATATCTTTGATAATGAGCGATAAATGACTTCCGAAACTTCACTCCCTCTCCCTTCAGGGAGAGGGTTATAGAATGGCATGTTATTAAATTACCATTCCTTAGCCCTCAAAACGGAATATCGTCATCAAAATCTTCATATTCAGGTGGCATCGGCGGCATATTAGACGCCGTATTTATAGGGGAATTTCCCATCGGCGCGCTAGCTTTGACACTCGGTTGAGACATAGACCCCGCTTGTCCTGTATTCGGTTGGCTATCGGGAAAATTTCCGGTTCCGCCGCTACGACTGCCGAGCATCTGCATTTCTTCGGCAATAATTTCGGTGGTATAACGTTCGTGGCCTTCTTTATCCTGCCATTTACGGGTTTGCAGCCGCCCTTCCACGTAAAGTTGACTACCTTTTTTTAAATACTCACCCGCCACTTCAGCCAGCCGATTAAAAAAAATAACCCGATGCCATTCAGTGGCTTCCTTACGCTCACCACTCACTTTATCTTTCCAGCGCCGAGTGGTAGCAATGCCGACCGTGGTAACCGCACCGCCCTGGGGCATATAACGAACTTCAGGGTCAGCGCCGAGATTACCGATCAAAGTGACTTTATTGAGCATTACAATCTCCGTATTTAAAAAATTGGGCCGCATCAACGCTGAAGTACAATGCCAATATCAAAACACCAACAATCTGAATTCGCCTTTGCTTCAATTTAAAACGCCACGCGAAAAAAATCAAGCAAAATGCAACCTTGCATTCAATAATACCGGTGCTTTACTATAATTCGTAATTTTTAGTTCAGAAATGAGATTTTTTCGATTAGAAGCAATAAGATTGCGGGTAATTTTATACAATCTAAGCAGCCGCGTAATGTTTGGCTAATTGAGGCAGGTTTCATTTAAGGTAACTTTCACCCTTAAAATAAACACATAACAGGATAAATGGCGGAGAAGCAGGGATTCGAACCCTGGGAGGGGATAAACCCTCAACGGTTTTCAAGACCGCCGCTTTCGACCGCTCAGCCACCTCTCCATCACTTGAGTATGATAC
>JABFRM010000157.1 GCA_013141155.1 Methylococcaceae bacterium
TTTTGTACCCGATCCACGCCACTAAAACGATTCTCTCTAAACAGGCTGTCGAAATTGGTGTCATAAGGCGTGGTGTCGAAATAGGCTGATTGTTTTGATTTGATTTAGGAATGTACAGGTAAAACAATCGCGGCTCTAGCGTGTGCGTGAGGCTGGTGCCGAACAGATCCAGATTGCCTTCGGCAAACAAACCGGTATCTAGTGAGAAAATTGGCAGATTACGGCTTATGTTGCTCGACGGATCATCATTTTTGCTGTTTAAAAAATAACTGGTATGTAACAGCGAAGCTCTAGGTGTTATAAAGCCGCTTTCATTTTTAAAGGACGAACTGATCCAAGGCTTGATCATAAGGCGCTGACCATCGACATTGGTGTTATGCTGAAACACTATAAACTCATTGTCTAGGCCAACATCCAAGGGCATGTTCTCAAAACTGTGGTTAAGGTTGAGTGTCACCTGTGGGAGTTTACGGTACGGTTTTAGATTGGCGGGAATACTTTCGTCAATGGTTTGATAATTGTCAACGCGGGTTAAAAAATTAACCCCTTCGCGGTTATAATTGAGATCAGCGACACTCCGCACATGGCGGATATTGGTAAAACTTAGGGCATTGCCCAATTCGCTGATATATTTTTTGTCTGAAACATAATTCAAATCAATATTGGTATTCATGTGCGGCGATAGCAAGGTTTGATTTTTAAAGCTTGCCTGATAGCGGGTTTGGTTGTTGCGTTTGGCATCGGAAGTCAATATATCGAAATTCAGCTCATTGTTCGATATTTGATTCATATAGCGTAAATCAGCACCCAGCATAAAGCCTCGTCTAGCGAGATAACGTGGTTTGATCAGTGCATCATAATTTGGGGCGATATTCCAATAGAAAGGTAAGTTCATGTCAAGCCCGTTCCTACCGAAAGGACTTATGCGGGGCGGCAGAAAGCCGGTCATGCGGCGCTTATCAAGCGGAAAAGAAATAAACGGCGTATACAGGACCGGAACACTTTTAAATTCCAACCAGGCATTTTTAGCGGCGGCTTTACCGGTGGCTTTATTCATTTTAAAACGTTCAGCATGGACAACCCAATCCTGATTGCCTGGCGGGCAACTGGTATAAGTCGCATCTTTGTAATGCGAAAAACTCTTATTTTCTTGATAAACCACTTTGGCACTGCCGCGTACGGCTGATTTTGGGGAAATAAACAGGGCTTCACGCAAATGCGCTTCATCGGTGCTGAGATTTAAGAGCGTCGAATCACTGAACATAGACATATCATCTTCGCGATAATAAACGTTGCCCTGGGCATCCATAGTTCCAGATAAAGTATTGTAGTTAGCCTTATCGGCGAGCATATTTTGATCGGCACGATTAATGTCAACGTTGCCTGAAAAAGAGGTTATTTCCTTATCAAAAATTTCCGAGTAATCGGAATCCACCTCCATAGGTGCGGTATCCCGTAAGCCGGGATTGGTTACCAGCGTATCGTAGGGATTGGCGGATTTAAAATTTGTGCTACAAGCTGCCCAAGGATCAGCTTTTAGACGTGTCTGCAATCGCCGGAAAATTTGTTCCTGCCTCGGATCAAAAGCGGGGGCGAACAGTTGAAACCCGTTATCTTCTTCCGCTGCGATTGTTTTGGATTGATCTTCAGCCATGCCCTCAGTCTTAGCTTCCGTTTCAGTCGGTGGGTTGCACAATTCAGGGTTATCGGGTGATTGCTCAAGACAGGTTTGAGCGGCTGCTTCAGTGGCAGTTTTTTGCTTGGCTTCTTCTCCGGTGTTGTCTTTTGTCTCGGTTGGCGCAGGAATACTTTCGGTAACAACTGGTGCAGGCACAGTCGTAGGCGCAACTGTAAGGGCTTTTTTCGGTTTTAGCTGCGGTGCCGGCTTAGGTAACGGTTTTGGGTTAGTCAATGTGTCACTGAGGATTTTTTCAATGGAATCGTCTGTCTTTGCTTTGGGCGCAGCGACGGCGCCATTCTGCGTCGTAGGCGCAACACAGCTCCATAGGCGGTTATTCTTGGGTTTATCACAGTTCCACCCAGTTGATTCAGCAGCGGCTGAGTCTAATTGCAGGGCGAGATAGCTAATCAGAATAATTCGGCGTGGCATAAGCGAAACTGGTTTTGGTGGCTGTAAGAAAATAAATCGCATAGAATGCGTCTGATTCATTCTACCTTACATCCACGGCAATATAAATAAACTATTCTGCATTATGAACAACAAAGACTTAAGAGCGCAGGCAATTTTTACGTGGTTAACAGCAGATTTGTCGCTTACGATTTTGGATATGCAACCCGCCTCCAGCGATGCCAGTTTCCGGCGTTATTTTAGAATAACTTTGCCATCACAATCTTGGATTGTGATGGATGCACCGCCGGAGCGTGAAAATATCCAGCCGTTTATTAAAATGGCGGGTATTATGCGTGAGGCTGGCGTTAAGATCCCGCAGCTTTTTCATATTAACCTTGAGCAGGGCTTTATTGCGTTGGAAGATTTTGGCGGCATAGGCTATCTTGATCAATTGCTCGCATATCCCGTCGAAGCTGATCGTTTGTACCACAGCGCCTTCACAAGCCTATTGGCTTTACAGCAAAATAGCGCCATTAATCAGCTTGCGTTGCCGGCGTATGATGTAGCCTTGTTGACACGGGAATTGGGCGTTTTTTCTGAGTGGTTTTTAAATACTTATTTAAACCTAACCCCCCCTGACGCATTACAAGGGTCAGTTAATCAATATTTGATTGATTCCGCTATGCAACAGCCACGGGTATTGGTGCACCGTGATTTTCATTCGCGTAATTTAATGGTTTTGGAACGGGATAATCCCGGCGTATTAGATTTTCAGGATGCGGTCATTGGGCCTATTACTTATGATTTGGTGTCATTATTAAAAGACTGCTATATCTGTTGGCCTGAACAACAAGTGGATGCGTGGCGGGAAGCTTATTTAGAACGCTTAAGACAAGCCAATTTAATCGCCTGCGACAGCCAGCAATTTAAACGTTGGTTTGATCTCATGGGCATGCAACGGCATTTAAAAGCGATTGGCATCTTCGCGCGTTTACATTTAAGAGATGGCAAATCAACTTATTTAAATGACATTCCGCGCACTCTGGCTTATGTAACAAATGTTTGCGCTATTTATCCTGAACTGGCTGACTTTAGTCAGTATTTAAATCAAACTGTACTGCCTGTTTATACTAAAAACTCATGAAAGCAATGATATTAGCCGCTGGGCGCGGCGAACGGATGCGGCCTTTAACTGACCAAACCCCTAAGCCATTGTTAATAGCTGCTGGCAAACCCATTATTGAATACACCATTTTACAACTGGTTGCCGCAGGGTTTACCGACATTGTGATTAACACTGCGCATTTAGGGGGGCAACTGCCGACAGTATTGGGTAATGGCGCGCGCTGGGGGGCTAACATCAACTATAGCCACGAAGGGGAACAAGCGTTGGAAACCGCAGGCGGCATTATTAATGCTTTACCGTTACTGGGGGAGGAGCCTTTTTTAGTGGTCAATGGCGATATTGCCACTGATTTTAATTTTGCGAAACTACACCAGCAGCCAATTGCTCTGGCGTATCTGGTGTTAATCAGTAATCCGTCGCATCATGAGCAAGGTGATTTTTATCTTGCTGCAAACGGTCAGTTATCCAGCATCGAAACCCCCAAGTTGACCTTTAGTGGTATCGGTGTTTACCATCCCGACTTATTTCGCCATCAACCTGCTGGCATTCGTAAATTAGCACCGATCTTACGCGCAGCAATGCTAGAGCATAAAGTTTCTGGTGAGCATTTTGAGGGCTTTTGGATGGACATCGGCACGCCGGAAAGATTGCAAGCGTTGCACGCGCATTATTCCACCCCCTAATCAACTCAACTCACTCTCCCATAACAACTTTTTGGTGCGACAATTTGCCACACGTTAACCAAAAATTGTGTGTTACACTCGTTGCCACACAAGTAAGCTACTATTGTGTGAACACGTTTTTAATGATCACCGACATTGCGCAAGCCCTTAAAAATATTAATTTTTCAATCGGCGGCGTAACATAAGCTCCATTACTAAAACGAGGGGAAAATATGAAACATCAATCAATCAATCGCAGTCCAAAATAAACGGTTTTACGTGCATTGTTGCATTGCTTGGCATAGGCCTGTCCTCGATGCCCTTTTCTGCAATGTCAAGAACCCGCCAACATTACAATGATAACGCCGCACAAGCACTGCCAGCGGGTGAATCGGCAGCAGACCTACTGGTCATTTCAGATGCCAACAATGCAAGCGATGATCCCTCATTTGGCAATCCTTTTGAGCAATTTCAAATGACCCAAGGAGGTTATAGGGCTTCGGCTATGGTGGCTGCTTTTTCGCAACCCAAAGCCTATGTTTCCACAAGCCTCATGTGGGACACCCTTTCTATTCCCGTTTGCTGGACGACTTTAGAGCCTGCTGGAGCAACAGAACGAGGCTGGGTTGAAAATGCCGTGAATAGATGGGCGGCGGCAACCAATAATCAACTGAGCTTTGTTGGTTGGGGGCTTTGTGCTGAAGGCAATCCAGTGGGCATAAAAATTTTGACTAGTAACGACTGGCCTCGGGCACACGTTGGAACTAATAACAATCAAACCAACCCCAGCATGTGGTTAAATTTTTTTGTAACAGATCCTGCGCCTAGTGCTAGTTGCAGAACAGGTACTGTAGAATATCGCCAAAGCTGTATTGAGAGAATTGCTGTGCATGAGTTCGGTCATGCACTCGGTTTTCAACATGAGCAGGATAGCCCGGAAACACCTCCAGCCACCGACTCTAACAATCCTAATGAATGCAAGGATAAATATCCTACACCATTGACGTTTGGTGATTTAACGCTGGTTGGGCAATGGGATGCACACTCAGTTATGAATTATTGTAATCCTTTATGGGATAACAATGGTCAATTAAGTCCCTTGGACACCCTCGCCGTGCAAACTTGGTACGGCAATATATCCAGTTATACGGCTTGGAACAATACCGTCACTATCCCTGTCATTGATATTAATGGCAGCAAAATGTCAGCGGCGTTAATCAATAACGGCAGCACTTTTGGCATAATCGCTTTAAGTCCAACAGCAGCAGGTTCTGCATCAGAAGCGAGTTTTAACTTTTCAAATAACACCTTGCATATTCCCAAGCTGAAATATATGGATCGACAGAATTCGCCAAAATTTGTGACTGACTTATACGATGTTTGGTTATCCTATGATCCGACTAATGGGCAATTAACCATTACTTCAGCCAATGCCATTCGCTTTCCACAATAAATTTGCGCTTCATCAATAAAGCAGTGGAATTTAATACCGCTGCTTTACTGAGCATCAAATTTTCCAAAGGAGTAACTTATGAAATTCATTAAAATCACTAATGCTTTTATTATAGGCGGCATTCTGCAAGGCTTTTCCTTGCCTTTAGAAGCAACCGAACCACCAATGCCTATTCCTTTCACGTATGCCCATCCTAGTCAATATTGCTTTGCTCAAGGCTGGTGGAGCGGCGATCTGAGCAAAATGGAACTCAGGTATCATCTTATTATTCCACCAGCAGATCAGGGTAAGCTTGGTAGTATTTTCGTGGGCTTTCGACGCAAAAGCGCGCCTGATAAGCTGTGGCTCTTTGGTATACCCAATGGTACCAATCAATACAAATGGGTTCAATACGATCCAAATCAAAGGTCTCTAGCATATGAAGGTGGGCCGTTACAAGCAGTGACGAAAATATACCTTCCTAATCAACCTACAGATATTACCCAGTTTGAAGGGGATGGCGAAATATTGGTTGGTTACGGATTAGCAGAAGTAACATTTAACGCACATACATTCGAAGACATGCTGAACAATAACCGCTTTAGCAGCATTTGGCAGGTCAACCGCCAACAACCTATAGGTTTTGGAGCTTCAATTTGTATTCAATATACGGGAATAACAACACAGAACTATTGATTTAAACCCACTGGCGCATCGTTCGAGTTACTTGCTTCTGTGCCTGTCATCGAACGATGCCTTTAGAGATATGCCTTATGAAATTCATTAAAATCACTCTGACCCTTAGTTTAAGCATTATTCTACAAAACTTACCATTGGCTGTAGAAGCTCAGACCCCACCACTATTCCCACCTTCCGTGACAGAAATGACTTTTTCCAACCCGACTAAATATTGCTTCTATCAAGGAGAATTGGGGGGTGATCGAACGGATTTGAGTGGTGACCTTAAGCAAATAACGCTCAAGTACCGATTAATTGTTCCGCCAGAAGATCAAGATAAGCCTAAAAATATTTTTGTGGCTTTTCGAAGATACAGTATACCAGACGTATTGTGGCTTTTTGGCCTTAAAAATTCTGGCCCAGAGTGGGTTCAATACGATCCAAAGCAACCGCCAGTTGTATATCCAATAAACCGGTCATATTCCCCTTTTACCGAGTTGGATATTATCTCGAAACCAACCGACCTTACACAATTTAAACTGGATGGCGAAGTGTTCGTGGGATACGGGTTGAAGGCAAATGACAATGCTGCAACTTCTTCAACCGATTCATTCCAGGAAATGATTGAGCATAAGCGCTTTAAACGTATTTGGTTGGTTGATGGGTCTTCCCCTAAGCTTTTTGGCACACTTTTTTGTATTCCATTTACGACGTTAAACGCGATCGATTACGGTTTCTGATATTTAATTTTGCAAAGTTGTTTCGCCGGGCGGGTTTTGCAAACACTGCCCAGCGAGGGCAGTCCATTTATTTTTTAAAGCCAATATAGCGTCGATAGGGCGAGCCTTGCTTCCAGGTAAAGCTTTCGGTGTAATAGTGCATCAGCGATAAATACCCGATGATGCCTAACGTCACTGCCTTACGAATTTCAATATCAAACACATAAAGACTCAAGTTACTGATTAACGCATCCCCATATTTTTGCAACCCAAACGCCGCGCCAAAAGCTAATAGCGGTAACACCATAAAGATAGGGATGTGAGCGCAGTTTGCCCAGCGATAAATAAAATTAACGGGTTGTTGCTGGTGACGATTGTAATCGTGCGTCACATAAAAAATAAACGCGGTGCTGTCATGCACCAAGCGCGGCACTAAAATAGCCAGGAAATAATATTGCTGCATCGCCAAATAAAAACTGCTTAACACCAAAAGCGTATTCGCCCACAAAAACACTTTGCCAAAGCGAGTTTTGATATGCCATTGGCTCAAAATCGTGACCAAAATTAATCCCAAACATAAACCCGCCGCAGTATTTTGTACCAATGCCGCTTGGGATAAATCAAAGCTTTTCTTAAGAAAAATACCGACATAAATCATCACCCCAGCGCTGACGCTAAGACCCAGTAAAGCATTAAACGCCCAGTTTGGCAGTTGATACACGCCACGAGCAATGCCATGCTGTTGTTTTAGGACATGATAAACCGTCCAGGTCGCGGTAATAAGGTATAAAACCTTATACGGAATAAACAAACTGCCTACCCCAAAAAACAGCACAATAAATGCCGTCATCAATAGCAGTTTGGTTTTAAAAAATTGCACATACTCCATATTACTGCTTAAGGTAATTGCACTGGCAATAATATGTGGGATGCCAAACAACAGTTGAAAAATCAAATAGTGATTGGGGCTACTCGGTAATGCGGCCTTTAGCGCGCCAGCAAAGAATAAATCATCCCCGCCTTGCAATAGCAAACACAGGGGGATAATGATATACAACCCCAACAAAACCCGATATGAAACGACATGTTGCGGGCGATCGATAACAGGTTGCGTGAACGAAAGCGTTTGCGTCACCATGGCCAGTTTCCATTATTTATTGTTATAGTTTGGAGGCCGTAACCATACACTGATTTTCTGTTTTATTGCAAGTATTGTAAGTGCCTGAAAAAATGCTAAAGGCTTTTCTATATTAAAGCGCGTGCCTGCTTTTTTTCGTCTTTCGACGTAATACGTCCGCTGACTAAATGGCTGTCAAATTCGATTGCTCACCTTTGGCTGGGCTATAATGTCACTCATTTTATTACCCCGGCTAAAGGGGTTAAAAAAACATACCGCTTGACCAATCTTTAACTCGTGGTTACCTAGGAAAACCTAATGCAAAAAGTTTACCTTACCGATGTGATCCTGCGCGATGCCCATCAATCGCTCATCGCCACGCGCCTGCGTACCGAAGATATGCTGCCCGCTTGCGCCATGCTGGATGCGATTGGCTACTGGTCATTGGAATGCTGGGGCGGTGCGACGTTTGATGCGTGCCTGCGTTTTTTAAAAGAAGACCCTTGGGAGCGATTGGCTAAGCTGAAAGCCGCGTTGCCCAATACCCGTTTACAAATGCTGTTGCGTGGGCAAAATTTGCTGGGGTATCGGCATTATTCCGATGATGTGGTGCGGGCATTTATCTTGAAAGCCGCTGAGAATGGCATGGACGTATTCCGTATTTTTGATGCGCTGAACGATATTCGCAATCTCAAAACCGCGATTGAAGCCACCAAAGAGACGGGCAAACACGCGCAAGGCACGATTTGTTATACCACCAGTCCGGTGCATGATATTTACAGTTTTGTGAGTCTTGGCAAGGGCTTGGCTGAGTTGGGTTGTGATTCGATAGCCATTAAAGATATGGCGGGGCTGCTTACACCTTATGCCACCAGCGAATTGGTGAAAGCGCTAAAAGATGCGGTGGCTTTGCCGCTACACCTGCATTCACATGCGACCTCGGGATTGGCAGAGATGTGCCAACTGAAAGCCATAGAGGCGGGTTGCCAGCATATTGACACCGCACTTTCTTCCTGGGCAGGCGGCACCAGCCATCCACCTACCGAAAGCATGGTAACCGCATTGAAAGGCACGGCTTACGATACAGGTCTGGATTTGGATAAACTGCAAGCCGTCAACAGTTATTTTGCCGAAGTGCGTAAAAAATACCGCCGTTTTGAAAGTGAATTTACGGGGATCGACACTCGCGTGCATATTTTTCAAGTGCCGGGCGGCATGATCTCTAACCTTGCCAATCAACTGCGTGAGCGCAATGCGTTGGATCGGATTAACGAGGTTTATGAAGAAATTCCCAAAGTGCGTAAAGATTTGGGCTATCCGCCTTTAGTGACCCCGACGTCCCAGATTGTCGGTACACAAGCGGTGCTGAATGTCCTGACTGGCAAACGCTACGAAACCATCAGCAATGAAGTTAAGCGCTACCTGCTAGGCGGTTATGGTAAAGCGCCTGCCGCAGTTGATGCGGAGTTGCAAAAACGCGCCATCGGGTCAGAAGAGCTGATCGACTGCCGACCTGCGGATTTGTTGAAACCGGAATTTGAGCATTTGCGTCAGGAAATAGGCCATCTGGCGCAAAATGATGAAGATGTGTTGAGTTACGCGATGTTCCCTGAAGTGGGCAAGCAGTTTTTGGAACAGCGTTCAACGGATAGCCTGGTACCTGAGGCTTTGCAATTGGCAGCAACACTTGAGGAAGGCGTTAAAAAAGCGCCCACCGAATTTAATGTGGCATTACACGGCGAGTCTTATCATGTCAAAGTCACAGGCACTGGCCCTAAAAATGAAATGTTGCGGCATTTTTATTTCATGGTAGATGGTGTGCCGGAAGAGATTTTGATCGAAACTTTGGATGAAATGGTGCTGGACGGCGGCACGCAAGGTGCGGTTAAAGGCAATATCTCCAGCAAACGCCCACGTCCTTCCTCAGAAGGCGATGTGGTGGTGAGTATGCCATGTAATGTGTTGGAAGTGATGGTGAAAGTCGGGCAGCAAGTGGTTGCAGGCCAAGGCGTATTGGTGACGGAAGCCATGAAAATGGAAACTGAAATCACCGCGCCCATTAGCGGCACAGTCAAGGCGGTGCATGTGGTTAAGGGTGAGCCTGCAAATCCGGGTGAGGTGTTGGTTGAAATTGTGGCGGCGGGTTGATCTATTTTATGCCAGATTTAAATCTTGAAAGTCTTCATACATATTGTTGCCCAACATTATAACGGCCAATAACCGAGAATAATGAGAAACCCCAAACGTAGCAAAAGCAGTAGCTGGCTTACTTACTTAAGCGCTTAAGGTATAATTGAAACATGTCATTTACAAAAGCTAACTATCATGATTCAATTAATTGAGCCTGCCTTTTATGGCACTAGGATGCAGCAGCTTTCTGTACCCATGGACATTGGAATTCCTTTTCCCCCCCCTGTGAATGTTGAATTTACTTTTATTGACTTATTCGCAGGTATCGGGGGATTTAGAATTCCCATGCAAGAACTAAACGGAAAATGCGTCTTTGGTTGTGAATTTAGTTTGCATGCTCAAAAAGCTTATAATCTGAATTTTGGTGAGTCTCCATTTGGGGATATTACAGAACTCGATCCAACCGTAGTCCCCAAACATGATGTTTTAACGGCTGGCTTCCCTTGCCAACCGTTTAGCATTTCAGGCAAAATGAAAGGCTTTGAGGATACTAGAGGAACGCTGATTTATAATGTTTTCCAAATTATTGCCTTACATCAACCCAAAGTTGTTTTTCTTGAAAATGTAAAGCACCTGGTTCACCACGACAAAGGCAACACGCTCAAAGTAATCATCAAAGATTTAGAAGAGCTTGGGTATGTTGTCTCAGCTAAAGTTTTAAATGCTTCTGATTTTGGGGTGCCACAAAACCGAGAAAGAATTATTATCATCGGGCATAAGACAAAAAAGTTTGATTTCACAAAATTAAAAACAAAACCAAGGCAAACGTTAAAAAATTTTTTAGAGCAAAATGCCAATTTTGAATATCTCAATGAACCTTATACACTGCTTGCCGATTACAAAATACAGCCTAGCGGATTAATTTTTATAGGTTATAGAAACAAAGCCATTAGAAAGGCTGGTGTACGAGCAGGTACAGAAAATTTATCACGAGTCCATAAACAACCTAATAGAATTTATTCGTCCAATGGGCTGCATCCGGCTTTGCCATCACAGGAGACATCAGGTAGATTTTGGATTCATCATGAAGGCACAGTGAGGAAACTGACCATTAAAGAGTGCTACAACATCATGGGATTTCCAAATGAGTTCAAGATGATTAACAACACTTCAGAGCTTTATCGGCAAGTAGGTAATTCAGTTTGTATTCCCATGATTAAAGAAATCGCCACAGAAATAAAAGCCCAATTGTTATAGTTATGGCTCAGCAAACACCTACAGAATTTTTACATGAACAATATGAGCTTGCAATGTCAATTGTGGGTTCTAAAGATACGATTACATCAGATTTAGAAGAGCGTGAGCAAGTACTGCTAAATAGGGTTTTGCATTATTCGGAACAAGCGAAAGCTGTTTTGTCGGTGTTAATAACCAGCTTGGTTTATAAAATTTTGCATCCAGAGCAAGATGTCCGCAAGCATCAAGTAAGCATCGAAGGTGGATATTCTGGCAGGACTTTTGACAGTAAATTCATCACACCATTTATGAAAGCCTGCAAGTTTCCGGCGATGTCTGATAGTGGTTGGCTTACTAGGGCCTTGGAACAGAAAGTGCCTTACGATAAAAACTATTCAGGTGCGATTTCTCCCAAAGAATTAAAACCTGTTTTTCTTGAATTACTGAATAACATAGAAAACGGTGCAAATATTGAAAGCTATTTAATTTATCTTTTTCAAGGACTCATCATAAAACGTAACACCCAAACAATAGATTTAGCAAAGCCGACCATGCTTCCTATTTATGTTATTTTGGATTTACTCGACAAACATTTTAACAGTCCATACAAAGCCGAAGGCGTGTCAAGACTGCCTGTTATCGCCCTCTATGCAGCTTATCAGTGCTTAATAAATGAAGTTAAGCGCTTTGAAAACAAAAAACTTTTAGAGATAGAAAGCCACACATCATCAGACAAAAGCAGCGGACGCATTGGCGACATTGAAATTATGGATGAGAAAAATCGCTCTTTTGAAGCGGTAGAAGTCAAATTTGGCATTCCAATCACACTACAGCTTGTCCAAGATGCCTATGCAAAATTTCAGACAACACCTGTATCTCGGTATTACATTCTCTCAACAGTAGCACCCAATAAGAGTGAAATAATAAAAATCGAAACAGAAATTCAACGCATTAAAAACGTTCATGGCTGCCAAGTTATTGTGAATGGTATAAATCCAACTCTAAAATATTATTTGCGTTTACTTAATGATACTTTCGAATTTATTGAAAACTATGTGAATTTGCTTGAAGATGATAAAGCACTAAAGTTTGAGCATAAAGCCCAGTGGAATAAACTTATTAGTGAGATGAATTAGCTACGACCTCATGGAACACTTAAATTTCATTGAATATCTATGTTTTTAGAAAGCCATTATGCACACTCCTTCACCCGTCATCGCCAATACTGCCAGCATCCAACAAGCCGTTGCGTTATTACGCCAAGGCCGCTTGGTCGCCTTCCCTACCGAAACTGTTTATGGGTTGGGGGCTGACGCCCGCAACCCTGATGCCATCCGGCGCATTTTTGCGGCAAAAGGCCGTCCTGCCGATCATCCGTTAATTGTGCATATTCCCAGCCCTGAAAATTTAGCGGATTGGGCGGCAACCATTCCTGACAGCGCAAGGCAATTGGCCAGACAGTTTTGGCCAGGGCCTTTAGCATTGATTTTAAGCAAGCGTCCTGATGTGCCGCTGGAAGTCACCGGCGGACAACAAACCATTGCCCTGCGCGTCCCCAACCATCCAGTTGCCTTACAATTGCTGCAAGCTTTCGGCGGAGGCATTGCTGCGCCATCTGCCAATCGTTTTTGCCGTATCAGCCCGACGCAAGCGGCGCATGTTGCGGAAGAGTTGGGCGATACCGTAGAGTTGATTTTGGATGGCGGCGCGTGTACAGTCGGCGTGGAATCGACAATTGTGGATTTGACTGGCGTTCGTCCACGCTTGTTAAGACCCGGGCAGATCACCCGCGAGGAGCTAGAAGCGGTTCTTAACACTGAATTGGTGCTGCCAGAAACCCTAAAACACTCAAAAACAGAATTGCGCGCGCCGGGGATGATGGCGGTGCATTATGCGCCGCTTACCCCCGCGTTACGTTGCCGTCCTGAACAATTACCAGATATTATTCAAGAATTAACGGCGGCGCATAAAAAAATCGGTTTGCTTACCTATCAAACCGCAATCGCAGAAAAGCAAATTACGCAGGAAATGCGCTTGCCGAATCAAGCCGATGCTTATGCGCAGGGCTTGTATACGGCACTGCGCAAACTAGATCAGTTGCACCTGGATATTATTGTGGTGGAGCAGCCACCAGATTCAGAGGCGTGGCGAGCGGTTAATGATAGGCTCAATAAAGCCACGCTTGCTTATTAAACAGTCTTTAAGAGGGCATTTAAAGACCGGCTGGACATTTTTTCAGAGCCGCCTATCAATGCTTACCCAGTAGTTTACATATTTTAGGTGCTGTTTCGTATAGGCATGAATAATGGGACAGCCCCTCCAATATTTCGATGTGAGCGCAATTTAACAGCGCCGTTTTTAAATAGATCGCCATAGCTTTCGGCGACCAATTGTCAGCGGCACCGTGCCAAATATAGGTGTTGACGGAAAGACCGGACAGTGTGCTTGCCCATGGACATACATAAGCCCTCATATCTCTGGTGTAACCTGGGATACCGTCAGTAAAGCACGACCGCAATAAATGCCTGCTGCTGGATTGAAATTCATGCTTGTTAAGCAATCCTTTATCGCCGCCAGCGGCACTGGCAAAAAATAAGCGAAACAAGGTGCGAGGAAAAAATACGGCAAGTAACTTTTGCCCGTAACATACTAAGGCGAATAACGCAGGCAATGCTTTTGCCAGTTTAAAAACGTGCTTTCCAGCCATAGCGTCAAGAAAATCACCCGCCTCTAACGGCGCAGCAGCGGAAACCAAATGCAGATTTTGAACTCCGTCACCCAGGTAACGGCAAGTTTGAAGCGCAACAAAAGCACCGATTGAAAACCCGATGACATCTACCGTTTTCCCTGCTGCTTGCTTTGCAATTTCTTGGGCTAAATATTGGTAATACGCTTCACCGTCTATTGAAACATCGACAGAAAACCTGTCAAAGCATATAAACGTCAATCCCTGTGCTTGTCCATAAAGATCAAAAATGGCGCATTCTTTCATAGCGCCAGGCGCACCGTGAAAGTAAACAATTATCCGACCATTATCGGCACCAAATTGACTGAATTTCAATTGTTGCTCCATTTTTAAACAGTAGCCGCTTTTAAAATTGCGGTTGCGGTTGGCCTTCTTGCTCCTTTAGACGTTTCACTCTTTCAGCTTCTTGTTGTTGCGCTTGCTGCTGAGCCGCCTGCTGCATCTCCATTTGTTGCTGGACTTGCTGCTGTTGGGCTTGCTGTTGCATTTCCATTTGCCGTTGTTGTTCTGCTTGCTGCTGCGCTTGTTGTTGCTGAATTTCCATTTGCCGCTGTTGCTCTACCTGTTGTTGCTGGCCTTCCATTTGTCGTTGCCGTTCTGCTTGTTGCTGCTGTTGTTGGGCTTGTTGCTGTATCTCGATCTGCCGCTGTTGTTCAGCCTGTTGTTGCTGACCTTCCATTTGTCGTTGCCGTTCTGCTTGCCGTTGCATTTCTATCTGCTGCTGCGCCTGTTGTTGT
>JABFRM010000278.1 GCA_013141155.1 Methylococcaceae bacterium
AGCCAAATGACTTTATATTTTTTGTAAAATGTTATGCTCTTAAAATGCTTGGCGATACACAAAGGAAGCGATGCGGGTAGTGCTACTAAAAAAGCGTACCAAAGGACAGACAAAATATCTCTAGTCAAAGAGGATAAAGGGTAATATTCCGTACCCCATTCCTGATTGGTCAATCCCTTAATTGGGAAGCCGCCAAAATTCATAAAATTATCAATAATGCCAAACCCAAGTTGATACATGCCGATATTTTCTATTTAGTTTTTAATAAATGGTGTTCCTTGCAAAAGCCAGGTACACCATTAATGTTGAAATTTTGACAGTTAATTTTGGACAGGTAAAAACTTGGTCGGTTGAGTTCTAATCCAGCTATTTTGATATAAACCAGATGAAATAGTGCGTAAAGTAGCTCTGAGAATCTGGTTAACATGTCCTGCCGCATTAATATATTTCAATTCAGGCACATATAACACACCATTGGCGTAAAGCGTTGCTGGTGACATTGAAGGTGTCGTTGTTGATTTTAAGCTGGCACTTTGTTGAAACCGGTTGCCAGAAATTAAATTAAACGAACCGCTCAGTATAGTGCCATTGTATTTTTGGATGCGCGGAATAGTCAAAATTCTGGTACGACTGTCAAAGCTTGGCATTTGCCCATAGTAAACTCTAATTGCCAGTTTATCGAGAACGCTTAAATCCGTTCTACCAAAATATAGGCTTCGGCAATAATTCATCATTGAGTTGGGATCATAGTCTGTGAAAAGTGTATTACCATATGTTGTGAATGTACCTTGTGGCAGTCTGTTTGGGTTATCATCTCTCAAAAGACACGCACCTCTTGGAGGGATCACTGGGCGATCAAATCCATATGGCCTGTTCTGCTCATGTGCTAAGCCTAAAATGTGTCCGAACTCGTGAATAGCTTCGGATTGTATGCAAATGTTGAGTGCTGTGTTTGGATTATCGCGTCGGCATCTTGCAAATAAAGTTTGTGGAGTTGAAAATGGATAATATCGGTCACTTGAAGCTTTATTGAGAGTATTCAACCTAAAATTCAATCGCATCACACCTATTTTTCCATTTCCCTGTGTCCCAAGAGCTGACATAGGATTTCCGACGTTATCCACGGTTATCCTGATGCCATTGAAAAATAATGGTGACAATGGGCATTGCCCCCAACCGGTAAATCTTGCCAATGAATACTTCTGCCATGTATTGGCAATTGCAGTCACGACGTTGGCTCTTTCTGCGGCAGTAGATTGGCTTAACTTCTCCCAACATACTGGAATATTGTAAGTTTTAGTTGTTGCCTTGTAAGGCCAAAGCACGGTATCCAAAAAATATGCCTTCGCCTTCGGAGTTGCGACAATAGGCGGGTTAACCGCCGCCTGAGCGGAAGCCGTTAGTAACATAATGAGCAGAGTACAAAGTTTATACCTTATAGTCATGAGGGTATCCTCTAAGTTGAGTTGATTTTTATTTATGCAAAACAAACCTCTAGGTTTAAATGGGTAAATGCAGCCGATGCTATGAAACAAATGAAGTGCCGTGTTGGTGTAATAACGCAAACACGGCCTAACTTGTACACAAATTCTTTCATGCTGTCAATAATAATTTAACGGTCAGTCTATAGGGCGTCAGCCGGACGGGGCATGTTGCCCCGTTCGTAGGGTTTCGACGTGGTTCAAAAACATCACCGCCGACAAAACGTGAGTAACGGGGTAACATACCCCGTCACGCATTCGGAAGGTAGGCAGGTAATATAGCCAAGTAAGCGATGGTGATATACCAGATTACAAGTCCAAATACTCCTTCGAATCCAACTAAACTTGTCACAACTCCAGTAAGTACGACTGTTATTGGTGATAATACCAAGGCACCACACAACCAGAAGGTTTTATACGCTTGGTAAAATGAATGACTTTTAAATCGCCTGGCAAGGCATAAAGGAATGAGAGCCAGCACTGACAGTAACAATGCATACCAAATCACTGAAAGCACCATTCTTGTAGTCGGAGACAAAGGGAAGCGTTCAGGACACTGGCAATCAAACGATGCTATAGGTTGTTCTAAATCGTAACGCAGGCCATTTATTGGAAAGCTAGGAAAATCAAGCCAAGAAAAGTATGACACTAAACTATACACGCCAAAACTGCTGATTGCCGATAAGCCCAGTAAGGATAAGAAGACATTTGTGCTTTTCATATGGAATTTCGCTATAAAAGATAACGACACGTTTTGCTAAAAACGCGCCGTTATTTTAGTCTTTTTTTAAATTAGAAAAGCACTGGGCTGAACTTTGTCGGCTGAATTCTAACCCAACTTCTTGTATAGACACCCGGGGTAGCTGTTTTTAATAGGGTAGCTTTAAGTACCTGGTTAACGTGTCCTGTAGGGTTAATATATTTCAGTTCTGGAATAGTTAGCGCCCCATTAGCGGATAATGTTGTAGATATCATTGACGGCGTTGTTGTAGTAACTAAACTAGCCGCTTGCTGAAATCGACCATCGGGTAACATATTAAACGACCCCGTAAGAACAACCCCATCATATCTGACAATGCGCGTATTACTGTTTGTTATAGTGCTTATGCTGAAAATAAGCGGGTAATATCGCTAAATAAGCGATGGACATATACCAAACCACAAACGAGATAATTTCAACTAACTCCCCTAAAGGCCCAATACCAGTAAGTGCGGCGGTTAATAACGAAAATACCAAGGCTCCCCACAACCAGAAAGTTTTATATGTTTGGTAAAATGAATTACTTTTGAAGCATTTGGCAAGGGATAATGGGATCGAAGACAGTACCGCCAGTAACAATCCGTACCAAATCACTGAAAGCATTATTCTTATTGTAGGAGACAAAGGGAAGCGCTCAGGACACTTTAAGCAATCAAACGGTGCTATAG
>JABFRM010000308.1 GCA_013141155.1 Methylococcaceae bacterium
CGCATATTGTGGCAAGATGGGGCCTAAAGCGTTGAGGAAATTGATTTGCCTGGGAGTATTATTAATATGATCATCGCCGCGGATGACATGGGTGATAGCCATATCCATATCATCCACCACCACGGTCAAGTTATAGGTCGGTGTGCCGTCACTACGGGCAATGATTAAGTCGTCCAATTCTTTATTTGCGACGACGATTTGGCCTTTAACCAAATCATCAATCACCACTTCGCCATGCAGTGGATTTTTAAAGCGCACCACTGGTTGCACGCCTGCACGCGGTTCGGAAATATGTCGACACCGTCCGTCGTAGCGGGGCTTTTCTTTATGCTCCATTTGCGTGTTGCGCATATCTTCCAATTCTTCTTTAGAGCAATAACAGCGGTAAGCATCTCCTTGATTCAGCAGTTGCTGAATAATTTCTTTGTAGCGATCAAAATGCTCAGTCTGATAAAAGGGCCCTGCGTCATAATTCAATGCTAACCACTGCATGCCTTCCAAGATCGCATCGACAGATGCTTGGGTTGAGCGTTCTAAATCGGTATCTTCAATCCTTAAAATAAACTTGCCGCCTGATTTGCGGGCATGTAACCAGGAAAATAAAGCTGTACGAGCGCCACCAACGTGTAAATATCCTGTAGGACTTGGAGCAAAGCGTGTTGTGATAGTCATTTTTATGCGTCTATGTATATCTTAAAGATAATGAGGAAGGTTCGATGAAAAAGTTTTAAGCCGCATTATTTCATACCCAACTTAAAAGCTGCACCAAACCATACAAAAAAAACCAAAATGCTACAATATAATAGTTGCAATGTTACAATTGACGAATAAACTTTTTTGTATCTGGAGGATACCATGAAAAAATATCGGTTAATTGCCACGACTTGCTTAGGTGCTATTTTAACGGGCTGTTCGATTCAACCTATTAGAACCTTTGAATCACCGACTATCGTCAACTTAGACCAACTCGTGCAATCCGGTGAGTATACGCAAAAAACCCAGGTACTTTATACTGTCTTAGATGCGTCCTCCTCCATGTCTGAGGCATACCAAGGTATAAACTACCCAGGCGATTCAACTGCAACAAAGTTTGCGGTTGAGAAAGTGCTCTTGCAACGACTTAATAAAAGTATGGTTGATTTGCCCCTCAATGCCGTTGCTATTCGTAATTTCGGTAAAGCGCCTTGTTTGTCCTTAAGTGGTAGCGATCTTGTTTATGGCGCAGAAAAATATTCTAAACAAGCCCTGCACAAAAGTTTAGGCAAAACCGAGTGTGTCAGCGGTGGCTCGCCTATTAATAAAGCTTTAGAGGCTGCAAGCGGAGATTTAAAGAAAACTACTGGCAACATCGCGCTTTTAATTCTCAGCGATGGTTACCATTTCAACGCATCTCCAGAATCAACCATCAAAGCGTTAAAAAAACAATATGCTGACCGCTTATGTGTTTATTCAATATGGGTGGGCAATACCAAAGAACAAGAGGGTCAAGCTGCATTGGCTGCGCTTACCACTATTGCAGGCTGTGGCTTGGCAACAAAAGCCGAAGATATTGCTTCCGAAAGAACCTTTGACGCATTTGCCAAGGAAGTCTTTTTAACCCAGGCGCAGCCAGTCGTGGCAGCTATAGAGCCGCCTGCACCTGTCGATGGCGA
Organism: Methylococcaceae bacterium; assembly: GCA_013141155.1. Classification (GTDB taxonomy): domain Bacteria; phylum Pseudomonadota; class Gammaproteobacteria; order Methylococcales; family Methylomonadaceae; genus SXIZ01. The sequence continues at coordinate 1,653 of JABFRM010000308.1, forward strand.
TGAAGATCAAGATGGTGTGCCAGATAGCCGCGATAAATGCCCTAAAACGCCCAAAGGCGCTAAAGTCAATAAAGACGGCTGCTGGGTCATTGAAGGGGTGAATTTTGATTTTGATAAAAGTGTGATTAAACCCCAATATTATCCATTGCTAGATGATGTTGTTACTGTGATTGATCAAAACCCCGGTTTAAATTTAAATATAGAAATTCAGGGGCACACGGATAATATTGGCACGCCAGCTTATAATTTACCGCTGTCCAAGCGTCGTGCTTATGCAGTTAAACAGTATCTCAGCAACAAAGTCGGTAAAAAAGCGGCTTTTACCTCTGAAGGCTTTGGGTTGACGCAGCCTATTGATACCAATGCAACCGCTGAAGGTCGTGCGCATAACCGTCGTTCGCAATTGCTGGTGATTGATTAAGTCTTAAGTATGGGTAAGGTTGGTATAAAAACACAATACCAGCCTTACCAATCTCGCACCTAAATTTACTGGATGTGAATTTGTTGGCGACAAGTTGTATGCCGTATGCTGTTAAATGACGAAACACAAGTCCAATGTCGCGTTTAAACATTGTTCTACTGCATTATTCCTCACCAGATTACTCAACCTCGCTTTAATTTATGGCATAAGCACTGCGAACTATCTTGCCGTAACGCCCCGATTTCTAAATACAGCATTAATTCAATCTTATTAAGATGATAATTGACATTTATAGCTGTTTAAATGCAAGTATTTCTTGAACACGTTTTTGTAGCCATAGCGTAAAATGTCAGTATTATCAATCAATACACAAACCTAAAAACAACAGGATACACAATGGGATTTCCCGGTTTCGACTACCAAGACTTATACAATTCAGCAAAATTACAGGCACTGCTCGAGGTTTTTAACGCCTCAGTAGCGCGGCACGACGCACAATTGCACAACGAATTTGAAGCTTATCGCCAATGCCAAGGCGAAGGCATGACGCCTGAAGCAATTTCAGATTTATTGGTGCGCATGGGGCCTTTTGTCGGCAAGTTTGTCGCCAAATTGTTTGATGTTACCGAACAGCATGAAGCACAAGCAGTGCGAATTACTGATGACATAGACACCATTTTCACCTATAAAAATGAAGTCATCGCCAAGCTTAACCTAGCGTTTCACGGACAAAATATCAGCGATTGGGATGTAGCAGCAATTAAACAGCAGTTTGAATGTCTGATAACCACCGCTTTTCCTGAAGCCAACCAAGACACTGACCCAGAACATCGTGTAGCACGAGTGTGTGCGCCGATTGGCGTATTGGCCAATCACTATAAACTCATCGCCAAAGGCAAAGAAAGCCTTGTCGCGGATGCGGATGCTAAAGCGCAAGCCTTATGCGCTAAATTGTCCGCGCATCCACAAGCCGCAAGTCAATTCAGTGCGCTGATCGCTTTGCCAGAAATTAGCGATTTTATGCAGGGCTTGATGGATTTGGTGCAACGCTGGAGCTTCATCGCGCAAGAGGAAGGCATTACGGCTAATTGGTTCAGCTTTAAAACCCCTGCCAAACGCGACTTTGAACATTTAGTCCACCATGATGTGGTTGACCGTGGCGAATTCACCGCTTGGATGGGCGAACAGGAACAGCGTCGCCGTCGTGATGGCTTTAAGCTCACCGACCCACGCTTCAATGAACGGCAAGCGCTTAATGAAGTGGATCATTGCATTTATTGCCATGACCGCGATACTGATTCCTGCTCCAAAGGCATGCGGAATAAAAAAACCAATACTTACAAGGTCGATCCTTTAGGCGAAGTGACAACCGGTTGTCCACTGGAAGAAAAAATTTCCGAAATGCACTTGGTTAAGCGTAACGGCGATAACATCGGCGCATTGTCCATCATCATGATCGACAACCCGATGTGTCCCGGCACTGGGCATCGGATCTGTAACGAATGTATGAAAGGCTGCATCTACCAAAAAACTGAGCCGGTCAACATTCCGCAAATCGAAACCAATGTGTTGACCGATGTGCTGTTCATGCCTTATGGGTTTGAGATTTACGGCTTGCTTACGCGCTGGAATCCTTTGAATGTCAAACGCCCGTACATGCTGCCTTATAACGGTAAAAACGCGCTGGTCGTGGGCTTAGGGCCTGCGGGTTACACCATGAGCCATTATTTGCTCAATGAAGGTTTTGGTGTTGCAGGCATAGATGCCTTAAAGCTGGAACCTCTGCCTGTTGCCTTGACAGGCGATAGCGAGCATTGCCCTGAACCTATTGTGGACTTTAAGGATATTTACGAAGATTTGGACAAGCGAACTCTCGCGGGTTTCGGCGGGGTTGCTGAATATGGCATTACCGTGCGTTGGGATAAGAACTTTTTGAAAGTGATTTACCTGACCCTGCTCAGACGGCAAGCTTTCCGTGCTTATGGTGGTGTCCGTTTTGGTGGCACGTTGACCATTGACGATGCTTGGAAAATGGGTTTTGACCATATATGTCTGGCTTCCGGCGCAGGCAAACCAACCATTATCAACATCAAAAATAACTTGGTGCGCGGTATTCGCAAAGCCTCCGATTTCCTGATGGCCTTACAATTGACCGGCGCAGCGAAATCCTCTTCCCTCGCCAACTTGCAAGTGCGCTTGCCAGCGGGTGTGATTGGTGGCGGTTTAACGGGGATTGATACCTGTACCGAACTGATGGCGTATTACCCTGTGCAAGTTGAGAAAATGTTGACCCGTTATAAAAAACTGGTAGCCGTGCATGGCGAATCTGTTGTCAGAGGTCGTTATGACCAAGAAGAAACCCTTATCTTGGATGAGTTTTTAGGGCATGGCAAAGCGATAGTGGCAGAACGCCAACGTGCCGAAGCCACAGGGGAGCAACCTAACTTCCAACCGTTGGTGGAAGCTTGGGGCGGCGTGACGCTGTTTTACCGTAAAGGCATGAAAGACGCGCCCGCTTATCGCCAAAACCACGAAGAGATTCATGAAGCCCTGCAAGAAGGCATTGCGCTTGCTGAAGGCATGAGTCCTTTAGCAGCTTTGACTGACGAGTATGGGCATTTGAATGCAGTTGAGTTTGAAAAATTGGTGCTGGAAGAGGGCAAATGGGTTTCGGCGGGTAAAAACATTACCGTCCCATTGCGTAATCTGTATATCGCCGCAGGCACGTCGCCGAATACCATCTACCAAAGCGAATTTCCTGACACCTTTACTATGGATAAATGGTTTTTCCAACGCCATCAACCCGAATGGACGGTAGGTGATTTGCAATTGGTTGCTATGCACGACACCCCTTCGCCCAAGTTGGGCAAACCTGCGCCGCTGACCTCCTACCAAAAAGACGGAAAGTTCATCAGTTTTTATGGCGACAACCATCCCGTTTACGCGGGTAATGTCGTTAAAGCCATGGCGAGCGCGAAAGATGGTTACCCATTTGTGGTGAAACTGTTTGAACAAGAATTGGCAAAGCTTGATCCCGCACAGCAACCAACCCGCGATGCCGCCTTAAAACAATTGTTTGCGCAATTAGATTCCGCCTTTAAAGCCACTATCGTTGCCATAAACCGCCTGACGCCGACCATAATTGAAGTGGTGGTAAAAGCCCCGTTCGCGGCGGAAAAGTTCTTGCCCGGACAATTTTATCGGGTGCAGAATTATGAAGCTTACGCGCCCATCGTAGAAGGTACTTCGTTGGCTTCGGAAGCCATCGCGCTAACCGGTGCGGAAGTGGATAGGGAAAAAGGCACGATCTCGTTGATTGCGCTGGAAATGGGTTCATCGTCTCGGCTATGTGCCTCGTGGAATGTTGGTGATGAACTCATCGTCATGGGCGTTACCGGCACGCCGACCGATATTCCCAGCGACCAAACCGTGCTATTGCTTGGCGGCGGCTTGGGCAATGCGGTGTTGTTTTCCATCGGCAAAGCGCTTCGAGCGGCGGGTGATCGCGTGATTTATTTTGCGGGTTATAAATACAAACAGGATGTCTTTAAAGTCGAAGATATTGAGGCAGCCTCTGATGTCATCATCTGGTCGGTTGATAAAGCGCCAGACGTTACCGCCATTCCCACCACCCGTCCACAAGATAAAACCTTTGTCGGTAATATTTTGGAATGTATGGTGGCCTATGCAACAGGTGCGCTGGGCGATCAGCCTATTTCACTGGCGGATGTTGATCATTTGATCGTTATAGGTTCGGATCGTATGATGTCGGCGGTCAAAGATGCGCGCTTTAATGTGTTGAAACCTTACTTGAAGAAAGCCCACCACGCGGTAGGCTCAATTAACTCGCCCATGCAGTGCATGATGAAAGGCATTTGCGCGCAATGCTTGTGCAAGCATGTCGACAAGGAAACCGGCAAAGAATATTTTGTGTATTCCTGCTACAACCAAGATCAAGATTTAGACAAGGTGGACTTTAAACATCTGAATGCACGGCTAAGGCAAAATACCGTGCAGGAAAACTTGTCTAATTTGTGGTTGGATTATTTGTTGGATAAGCAGAAAGAAAGTGTTTAAGTTTAAATGTAGTTATGTAGGGTAAGCGGTGCCTGCCCTACAATACTCGCCATGAAAAAAGAATGATATGATATCTTGAAATTAAAAAACTGTGCCAGATCTATCAACTTTTTTACAGGTAATTAACTATGTATACAATATTAGCCCCACTGATACTCGCAAGCTTCACAGATGATTTTTCAACGCTAGATACCTCTAGATGGGGAAAACATAGCGCACCTTCCACAATGTCAGAACAAGCAGTAATCGTTCCCTCAAGTTCAAGCCAGACTACACCTAAGTCCGCACTAAAAACTGCTTTAAATACCCTTAGTACAAATCAAGGATCCAGAAACGAGATTCAAGCAATCAACTCCGCTGATAATTTTAACGTAAACAGTACATATTTTATCAAAGTGGTATTCAAGATAGTTAGGCATGACTACCATCCTGTTTTAAATAGTAGTCCCTATAGCTGGATGTCATTTTTCCAAACACATAGTGTTCCTGGCCCCGTCGGTAATCCAAACTGGAATAATAACTCAGGGCGAAACCCCATTACCATTATCGAAACCGAAAACAATAATATCGCAGTGGCTGTCAATACTACACCAGTAGTCACTGGAATTGCTCCAGGCGGTGCTTTAGCAAATATTGTCTGGAAAATGCCGATGTCAGCGATCCCAAGTGAATCCTGGATGACATGGGTGATACAACTTCGTCCTTCTTTTAACGCAGATGGAATTGTGAATGTTTGGCTCAATGGAGTTAATATAGTTAGCTATACAGGGCAAAATCTAGATAGATTTGATTCGGCTGGTGTTGCAGCCAACCCTTTTTGCTATATGAAACTCGGTATATACAAAGAAGATAATCCCTCATATCTTCCAGGAGTTGACGTAAGATATGATTATGTCAGTGTACAACAATCTCAAACTTTACCCTCTAATTTTTTTACTGATTAAGTCAACGGGATAAGGTGTAAACTGTAGTTAGGTGGGCTGACGCAAGGAAGCCCAGCAAATCGGAGCGGCAAATGATGGCTTCACACCCTAAGCTGTAGCAACTAGCCCGTATGGTGCTTGCAAAATACCAGGTTTCGTGGATCCGATGCCCGTGTTACCGTGCATTGCGTAGGGCTACGTATCTAATGCACATAACCAGCTAAGGAAACCTATGGGTAAGCGTTACGAAGCATTATCTGAAAAGCACATGCAATTCATCGCTGAGCAAAAAATATTTTTCGTTGGCACAGCGACTGCCGATAGCCGCGTGAACGTGTCACCCAAAGGAATGGATTCGCTGTTGGTGCTGGGGGGAAATCGCGTGGCGTGGCTAAACGTGACGGGTAGCGGCAATGAAACGTCTGCGCATATTCAACTTAACCCACGTATGACGATCATGTTTTGCGCATTTGAAGGCGCACCGATCATCCTTCGCCTGTATGGCACGGCTAAGGTTATTCACAAAAACGATGTGGCGTGGGACGTGCTTTTCCCGCTGTTTAAGCCGCTAGCTGACGCTAGGCAAATTTTCGACCTTGCTATCGACTTGGTGCAAACCTCTTGCGGAATGGCGGTGCCGTACTTTGCTTACGACGGAGATCGTGAATTGCTTAAAGACTGGGCAACCAAACAAGGTGATGATGGTTTAAAGCGCTACTGGGTAGAGAAGAATCAAATTAGCCTTGACAACATGCCCACCAATATTATGGCGAAGAATGTTTAATGAATAAACCTGGCAATACGCTTTATTAACTACTTTAAGGCTAATTTTTAGATTCAGTTAAAAATGCTTGCAAAATTAAAGCGGCATTCGCCATGCCTTTATGCAAATGCTGTTCAATTTCCGCCATGGTAATTTCGCCCGCCACTATCCCTGCACCCCAGTTAGCAACTACAGTTAGAGCGGCATATTCAAGTTCTAATTCGCGCGCTAATGCGGCTTCTGGCATACCGGTCATGCCCACCAGATCGCAACCATCTTGTTGCATGCGGCGAATTTCCGCGGCGGTTTCCAAACGTGGGCCTTGTGTGCAGCCATAGGTGCCATTGTTGCTGACGGGGACTTTTGCTTGTTTGGCGGCAGCGATTAAGTCAGTGCGTAAAGATTCGGTATAGGGATACGAAAAATCAATATGGGTGACCTGTTGTAAATCCCCTTCAAAAAATGTGTGTTTACGCTCATAGCTGTAGTCGATAAGTTGGTTAGGGATCGCGATATGCGCTGGCTCCATAGCACTGCTGATACCGCCGACAGCGGCAACAGCAATAATTTGGGTAACGCCCAGTTCTTTTAGCCCCCAAATATTGGCGCGATAGTTGATTTTATGCGGCGGTATCGTATGCGGATTACCGTGGCGAGCTAAAAATAGCAGTTCACGTCCATTCAATTCGCCATGGACATAAGCGGCAGAGGGTACACCAAAAGGGGTGCTGAGCTGGGTATGTTTGAGGATATTGAGATTAGCCAGTTGGGTGAGGCCTGTGCCGCCGATAATAGCCAGTTTGGTCATTGTGATGATTCCCGACAGGCAAAGATGCCCGCTGCGTTGCGCCAATAGCCTTTGTAGTCCAGGCCATATCCGAATAAATAACGATTTTCAACTTCCAGTCCGACAAAATCTGCTTTGATGGGTTTGCGGTGCTCCAGTAATTTTTCCAAAAGCACGGCGGTGTAAACGGCGGTTGCACCTTGTTCCAAGCAATAGTCGTAAATGGCTTTTAGGGTAATACCAGCATCTAAAATATCATCAACGATTAAAACGGTACGATTTTGTAAAGACGCTTGTGGCTTTTGTATCCATTTGAGAGTACTGCCGGACGTGGTATTGTTATAGCGGCTGGCATTAATGGCATCAATGGTTAAGGGCATGGTCAAGCGCGTGAGTATTTTGCCGGCGATGACTACACCACCATTCATGACACACAACACCAAGGGATTAAGATCTGCGAGCAGCACATTAATTTGTTGTGCCATGCGATCAATTGCCGCCTCCACTGCCGTTTCAGAGTGCAATAAATCGGCGGTGGCGGCTATGTGTTTAAGTTCTTCGATTGACGTCATGTAAGTCTTCGGTGAGTTGTTGGGCAATGTTTTGCCACTGGGTAGTAGCTTGCAATTGCGCCAGGGTTAAGCTTGGTTTGCCACGCATGGCTTGCAAACGTTGTTCTCTAAGGGGATTATTGTTAATGGGTAAAGTCTCTAGCACCTGTTCGGCGGCGCTTGGATTATTACAGACTAATAGCATATCACAACCTGCCTCTTGTGCGAGTCTTGCGCGTTCTGGAAAATCCCCGACACTGGCGGCACCTTCCATACTTAAGTCATCACTGAATACCGTCCCTGTAAAATTGAGTTGTTTGCGTAATACGTCCTGAATCCAAAATGGTGAGAATCCGGCAGGCCTAGGATCAATAGCCGAATACACCACATGCGCGGGCATGATGCCTTCCAACCCTTCGTTAATGAGATGTTTAAAAGGAATTAAATCTTTATTAAGCAAATCGCTAAAGCTGCGCTCGTCGGTGGGTAAGGTTAGATGCGAATCTAAAGCCACTGCGCCATGCCCAGGGAAATGTTTGCCAGTCGCCGCCATGCCGGCTTGCTGCATGCCTTTACGGAAGTTGCTGGCAAGCTGGGTTGCAAGTTCTGCCTGTTGTGAAAATGAGCGATTACCAATAACGGCACTGATACCGCAATCAATATCCAGGACGGGCGCAAAACTAAAATCAACCCCTACGGCCAATAATTCTGCTGCCATTAACCAACCCGCAGCGACGGCTAATTCAGGATGCTCAGCGTAAAAACTGGCAGGCGGCAGCCGTGTAAATCCTGCTTGAAAGCGTTGTACGCGGCCGCCTTCCTGATCAACTGCAATCAAGATCGGCCCATTGCGCGCGGCGCGAATCGCACTGCAAAGGGCGGTAATTTGTGCAGGATCACGGTAATTACGGGCAAATAAAATCACGGCACCGGTATTGGGGTGGTTGATGTTTTTTATTTCATCTGCGCTTAGGTCGGTTCCTGCCACATCCAGCATAACCGGGCCGAAGGTTTGGTATAAGGTCATTTTTAGGTTACATCCAGGTGAAAAGTTCATTATATAGCCTATACTATTTAATTTCATTGCTAGGTGACGGAGTTTTACAATGCGTATTTTATTAGTGTTAATTAGCCTGTGGTTTGTGCCAGTTTTTGCCGTTGCGGCTAATGAAAATCAAGGATCGGATGCTGCCATGGAGTATTTGGAAATGCAGCCCAAATTGACCATTAATTTGGCAGAACCTAAAAAATATTTACTGATTAACGTGCAGCTAATGGTTGAAGGCGCAGAAGCTATTGAGCTGGTTAAGAAAAATATACCCGCATTACGCAATGCCTTGATTATGCTGTACAGTGGTTTATCTGTTACAGAGTTGCAAACTATGGAGCAACACGAAGCCTTGCGGATAAAATCCAAAGAAGAAATTCGGATGACTTTAGAAAGATTTGCCGCTAGCGAAGGGTTTAAAGATGTGTTTTTTACGGAATTTTTTGTGAATTAACGATAAATAAATCAGTCGCTTAAACTCGAAAGATGCGTGAGCCTGATACTCATGAATTTTTTGTTGCCGCTAAAAGAGGCCGGTTAAATGCTTAAGATTGTGAATCATCGTCTTATTGAGCTGCTTAAGAACTGATGTTACTCGGATTGGTCGGAAGTCGGGCTTCAGCCCGACAATAGCTCACCCAGCCAAACGCCCCCCCATAAAAAATAATCGCCAACCCGTTTAAGCACGCTTGCCCGCAGCGGATTTTCCACAATATCGCGCCATTCTTTGCACGTCTTCATCTTTACGCACCGCATGGTCAAGATACTATATCGGGTTAAAACCCGACTTCCAATCTGCGTAACATCAGTTAAGAAGATGATTCATAATTAATTTTCTGTATTATTAGGTGAATGTTAGTTTTTAATAAATAATATTGTGCGCTTTTAGAGCGCTAACAATTTCGTCCAGCGATAACTGATCACTGTCAAATTGTCTATCGGCTAAAGACGTATTTACGCATAAGCAGATTAAGCCCGCATTTTTGACAGCTTGTAGCGCATTGGCTGCCGCTTCTGTTTCTATGACTGTCGCAGCATGTCCGTTATCAAACAATCTTCGTTCCAGTAAATAGGCAAAATTAATCGCATTAGCACCGGTTAGGCTAATTGCGCTTGGGGTTTGTCTGAAGCGCGCAGCACGTTCCTCTGTGGTGACGGCAGAGAGGTTAAGGCTGTCGGAATGACCGGTAATCATACCGGCACCTACCGTAACATTGGTTAAACGGTCGATAATGATAAACGAACCGGTGCCTTTGCTTAAACGATAAGTATCAAAGACCACTGGCGCGTTGACGGATACCGTACAGGAACCGATTTCATTCAACTTTAATTCATTGGCATCATGATGTTCCAGGGTATTGACATCAATCCGGTGATGGATGTTGGAGATGGAACCTGAAACGCTTCGGGTTGCCAATTTTAGTGTGTATTGCCGCCCTGGTGCCATCGCTTGCTCAGTCATCCAGACGATGGTGGCCTTAAACTTATCTGCAATGCTGGGGGGCGTTTTTTGTACGCCGATCAACGTGTCGCCGCGGCTGATGTCAATTTCATCTTCTAAAACCAGTGTCACCGCCATCGGTGCGAAAGCCTGTTGCAAGTCGCCGTCATAAGTCACAATGGTTTTGATTTTACTGCTTTTGCCGGAGGGCAGGGCGGTGATGGTGTCGCCTTGATGAAAAATACCCGATGCCACTGTGCCGCAAAAGCCGCGAAAATCAAGGTTAGGGCGGTTAACATATTGCACAGGGAAGCGGGCATCGGTAAAGTTGCGGTCGCTGGCAATTTCAATGCTGTTTAACAGTTCCATTAAGGTTTCGCTCTTATACCAATGCATATTTTCACTGGGATTAACCACATTATCGCCATCCAGTGCCGACAAGGGAATAAAGCGGATGTCGTGTAAATCCAGGCTTTTAACAAATTGTAAATAATTGCTTTGTATTTGCTTAAAAGTTGTCTCGCTATAGCTCACTAAATCCATCTTATTGATGGCAACGATGATGTGTTTTATACCCAATAATGAAGCGATAAAACTGTGGCGTTTGGTTTGGGTTTGGACACCGTAGCGGGCGTCAATCAGAATAACTGCTAAATCGCAACTGGAGGCGCCGGTCGCCATATTGCGGGTGTATTGTTCATGTCCGGGGGTGTCGGCAATAATGAATTTACGGGTAGAAGTGGAAAAATAACGGTAGGCGACATCTATGGTAATACCTTGTTCACGCTCAGCTTGCAGGCCATCAACCAATAAGGCCAGGTCGATTTTACCGGCACCGGTAGTGCCGGATTTCACGCTATCAGCCTGCACAGCGGCGAGCTGGTCTTCGTAGATCATTTTGGAGTCGTGTAGTAAACGGCCGATAAGGGTACTTTTGCCGTCATCGACATTGCCGCAGGTTAAAAACCGCAGTAATTCTTTGCGTTCGTGTTGCGCCAGATAAGCATTAATATCGGTACTGATTAAGTCGGATTGGTGGGACATGGTGTTCCTTTGAATTTTTGGGTCTTATTGCTTAACTTAGGTTTAGATAACCACTTTCTCTAGTTCATTAGGAGAGTAGATGATTCATGGTTCAGTAAAGTTACTAGAGGTATGTTTGCGTGCCTGTTTAATATGAAGTCAGCGGATTAATGCGCCACAAAAATAAACGTTAAAAATACCCTTCACGTTTTTTCTGTTCCATTGAACCTGCCTGATCGTGGTCAATCAGCCGGCCTTGGCGCTCAGAAGTGGTTGTTAAGAGCATTTCCTGGATAATTTCCGGCAGCGTGGTGGCAGTCGATTCAACTGCACCGGTTAAGGGGTAACAGCCTAAAGTGCGGAAACGTACCATTTTCATTTCAATTTTTTCATCTGCGCCGATTGGCATCCGTTCGTCATCGACCATGATCAGCATGCCGTCGCGGTTGACTACAGGACGCTCTTTAGCGAAATAAAGCGGGACAATCGGGATATTTTCCAGATGGATATATTGCCAAATATCCAGTTCGGTCCAGTTCGAGAGGGGAAATACTCGAATGCTTTCGCCTTTATCAATCTGGCCGTTATAAATATTCCAGAGTTCCGGGCGTTGGTTTTTAGGATCCCAGCGGTGGTTTTTATCACGGAAAGAATAAACCCGTTCTTTAGCGCGCGACTTTTCTTCATCTCGTCTGGCGCCGCCGAAAGCCGCATCAAATTGATATTTGTTGAGCGCTTGCTTCAATCCATCGGTTTTCATCACATCGGTGTGTTTTTTACTGCCGTGGGTAAATGGCCCAATGCCTTGGTCTATGCCGTCCTGATTTTTGTAAATCAGTAAATCCAAGCCGAGGTCTTTAGTGAGTTGATCACGAAAAGTGATCATTTCTTTAAATTTCCAGGTGGTATCGACGTGTAATAACGGGAAAGGGGGTTTGCCCGGATAAAAGGCTTTCATGGTTAAATGCAGCATCACCGCTGAATCTTTACCAATTGAATAAAGCATGACGGGGCGTTCAAATTCAGCCGCTACTTCACGAATAATATGGATGCTTTCTGCTTCCAATTGTTTGAGATGGGTCAATTTATAATCAGTCATTCAAGATCCGTTCAATTTAAAGCGTTTAAGAATAAAAACGCTATTTTAACGTTGATTGCTGAATTAATTCCAAATTTGTTTTTTATGTGCGGATGCAGGGTGTTTTGAAACTTAGAATCTGCGTAACATGAGTTATAAAGACTGACTGCTTAGCAGGTAAAGCATAACTCGACCCTTATATTCCTTTCCACGTCATTCCGGCATGGATGCCGGAATCCAGAGCCAAGGATGGTAATATTGTGGAACATAAGTGCTTGATTTATGCTCTGTGCTAAACCATAGCTTCACCTCCATGTGACTGGATTCCGGCATCCATGCCGGAATGACGTATAAACTAAACTTGTGTAGATACTCATGCCCAACTGGAGAGGGGATAAGTTATTTAAGTGTGTCATGCAAGTTATTTAAGTTTCAGACATACAACGTAAGCTGTAGGTAACGCAATAATACTTTAAAAAAATGGGGAAGTCCCTCTCCCCCAAGTAATGAGCGCATCTCAAAGCTGTCTGGCAGGTTTTTTTAAGTCGGGTTTGTTGCCCTTATCCTGCCCTTTATAATCGGTTGTTGGCGGTTGATCATCTGATGAATAAGTGGGCAGTTCTGGCAACGGTTTAGGTTCCCTGCCTGCCATCAAATCATCAATTTGCGAACGGTCAATGGTTTCCCATTTCATCAACGCTTTGGCCATGTTGTGCAGCACGTCAATATTTTCAGTCAAGATGGTTT
>JABFRM010000352.1 GCA_013141155.1 Methylococcaceae bacterium
ATGCAACCGGACAAACCGAAGCCGCCATCCTGCAAATTAAACTGGCTAAAAAATCAAAAGACATCAATTTTTATTTAAATTCTATTTTGGAAGATCGCTTGAATTTCTTTATCAATGAAGAACGCGAAAGACGCAAAAATTAATTAGGCACTATTCTGAAACTGAACCTCACCTGAACAAGACAGCAATTGTTGCTACTGAAAATTGATTTTATTTTTACATGGCAAATGATAAATAATTGTTTTTCATGCGTGTTTTCGAGGCGATACTATTTTTTTAAAAAAACGGAACTTTTCGATAGACAATCACCCAAGATTTACTTTAAAATGCTTTCCAGCTTAGGGCATCAAGCTGAACAAAGTAGGAAAGAGGAGTCTGATCTGCAAAGATCTTGTAAAACCAAATAATAACAATAAATAATAATAAAAACAGTTAAAATAATAATAAAAAATCTGCTCCACAAATCGCTCAGGCGACTTGAAGGTATGAAGCGCATATAACATAAACCCACGTAACTGTGGGTTTTTTATTGCCTGCTGTTTAACTTGGAGCATCCCTGCTCCCAGCCCATTGCTTACAAAGTAATCCGAATACCTACCCAACCCGCTCTCGGTGCGCCAACACCTACAAAGCGCGTATCTACATCATTTATACCCAGCGCATCATTCAAAACGCCGCCCGTATTGCCATAAGTGCCAAAGTTTTGGTAGCGTTTATTAAAGATATTATCCAGCTTGCCGAATAGGGAAAAATGCTCATTGAAGCGGTATTCAGTTTTCAAATTAAACAGCATGTAAGAAGCCAATGGTTCAGTTAAATTCGCCTGATCGCCGCGCAAAAATTGATCGCCGTTATAGATCATATTCACGCCTAACGACCAATCGGGAATAATGTCGTAATTAACCGCCAGTTTAATCAAATGCTCAGGGATGCCCGGCAAACGTGAACCGCTTTTAACGGGCACATTGCCAAGTGCATCGGCATTGGGGTGACTAGGGCTTTGGGACAAGTAATCAACGCCGACAGTTGCATCCAAATAAGTATAGTTTGCATCGAGGTGTAAGCGTTTAAATACTGTGGCATTCAAGCCCAATTCTAGCCCTTGCCGCTTAGTCTTCCCAATGTTTTGAAAAAAGCCCCGATTGCCGATAACACCGCCGGCACTTTGAAAGATAATGTCATCATTACTGTTAGTTTGGAAATAACCCGCATTCCAGTCCAAGGTTGTTTCCGGTATAGCACTCAGCTTACCTCTAAAACCCGCCTCCCAAGTTTCAGCCACCACCTGATTTAAAGGCGGATCAGACACAAACGCATTGGGCAATTTACAAGGGGCATTGGGATCGGCACAGCTTAATTCCATGGGTGTCGGCATCCGCGTCGATTGGCTGTAATTACCATAAGCGGTTAAAGACGGCAAAATCGCATAGGTTAAACCCGCAGAAGGATTAAAGCGTTCAAAGCGGTGTTGACCATTTAATGCGTCGCCATACTGATCCATTAACTTAATATTACTGTGGTTATAACGCCCTGCCACCGTTAAATGCAATTGCTCCGTTAAACTAAAGGTATCCGTAAAAAACGCCCCATAAGTTTCGGTGGCGGTATTTAAGCGCACCCGTGAATCGTCTAGCAAAATACCGGCACCGTTAACGCCTCGATTAGCAGTCAGCGCCCCTAGCTCACTGTCAGCAGAATAATGGACGCTGCTATTATCATAAGTCCAGCCAACAACCAAATTGTTGTCGTGTTTAAAAATCTGCTGGCTAAAAGCTGTTTGTAGCGCAAAACCAAATGACCGCTGCACAGATTCAGAGGTATTAATGGTGCCGCCTAGCACATTATCAGCATTCGCAATGGGTTGTTTGTTAGTATCCGTAAGTTGCGTACCTTCTTGATCACATAATACATGACTGTTAGTATCACCCTCCTCGTCGGTATTAATATCACCATCTTCACCGCCGGTATCGACAGCACCATCGTCATTGGCGCTATCATCATCTACCTCGTTCAACCTGTCTAACTCATCCTGCTCATCCTCACCCGTTCTTGGAAACTTATGCGCCGCCTTTCCACGAACTTTTTCATCTTTATCTCCCCCGCCGCAACCGCCAAATTCACTGCCGTCACCGTTATAGGTACGCATCCGATTACGTCGATAATACATATTACCGGACAGTTTAATGTCATCCGTGAAATCGGTACTGCCATTCAGTGAGGCCAAAAACATCCGGTTATGCTTAATGTCAGGATGTGTAAACACCGCACTACGATCCACTTTCAGCAATTCTAGGGGCAAGGCACCATTGCCACGTAAATTATTGTCTGCTGTGGCTAAAGTTAAATCCAAATCCGAACGATCACCACGCCAACTAAAAGTACCCAGTGCCTGCTGCACTTCACTGTTAGAAAAATCCCGCCAGCCATCTTCTTTAAAATAATTAGCATCAATAAAATAACCCACCGTGCCATTATTCCAACCGGAACTCAGCTCTTCAGAATGCCGCCCCCAAGATCCGCCTTTAACTTCTAATTGGTGCTTAGGTGCACTAAAACCCGTTTTGGTTTGCAGTGCCAGCGCGCCGCCTAAACTATTCAAACCAAAGGCTGGATTAGACCCCGATTGCAAAGTCATAGTGTCAATCGCACCGGCTGGAATCAAATCCCAATTCACTGAATCGCCAAACGGTTCATTAAAGCGAATGCCGTTCATATAAACGGCCAACCCCTGCGGCAAACCCAATAAAGGTGAAGCCGTAAAACCACGGTACTGCACATCCGGCTGATACGGATTATTTTGCGCATCATTAATATTAACGCTGCCTAAATAGCGATTCATGTACTCCGGCAAAGTTAAACTTTGCGCTTTTTCTAAATCTTCTGCTGAAATGACCTGTACATGGG
>JABFRM010000114.1 GCA_013141155.1 Methylococcaceae bacterium
TATCATGCCAAAAAAATACTACCAGTAAGTAACTGATAAGTATTAGTTTATAAAAATGCAATTTATTCGGCATTTTTAAACCCCGCAAATTTGGTATGAAACCCCGCAAATTTGGTATGAAACCCCAAAAAACCCCGCAAATTTGGTATGAAATATTGACGCATTTTTTGAAACCATTGTATACCGCCCTAAAGAATCGCAACCTTAAAGTATCATTGTATGTTTCTTTTTTCCAATCTCCGCTTGCCCTGTATAATTGTCGGTCTGTGACTGGAATAGTTGACACCCAATGGTGTCGCTCCAGTTTAAATATCAGATAAAAATGAGCATACCACCAGCATGAGTGAAGATATAAAAAACTTACAATCCAAAGAAACACAAAGACGCAGAACATTTGCGATCATTTCCCACCCAGATGCAGGCAAAACCACGATCACCGAAAAGTTACTCTTGTTTGGAGGTGCAATTCAGTTGGCAGGAAGTGTTAAAGGTCGAAAAGCAGCTCGACATGCAACTTCCGATTGGATGGCGATGGAAAAAGAACGGGGTATCTCAGTAACTACCTCGGTAATGCAATTTGAACATAAACACTGCATCATTAACCTGCTGGATACGCCAGGGCATGAAGATTTCTCTGAAGACACCTACAGAACCCTAACCGCAGTCGATTCCGCCTTGATGGTGATTGACGTCGCCAAGGGGGTTGAGGAACGCACCATTAAATTAATGGAGGTATGCCGCTTAAGAACCACGCCAATTTTAACTTTCATTAATAAATTAGACCGCGAAGGTCGCGAACCCATCGAATTAATGGATGAGGTCGAAAACATCCTGAAAATCCAATGTGCGCCAATAACCTGGCCTATCGGCATGGGTAAACGCTTTAAAGGGGTATTTCATCTATACAAAAATGAAATTCATTTATTCAGCGCGCAACATGGCGGAAAAATTGCGGCGGCCGAGGTGATCAAAGGCCTGGATAATCCTAAATTAGATCAGTTATTAGGACAGCAAGCTCAAGAATTGAGGGATGAAATCGAGCTGGTGCAAGGCGCAAGCCATCAATTTAACTTAGACGCTTATTTGGCTGGCACCTTAACGCCAGTGTTTTTTGGCTCCGCTATCAATAATTTTGGGATTCTGGAGCTACTGGATGCTTTTGCTGAATTTGCGCCAGCACCAAGACCCAGAGAAGCCGAACAACGCAGCGTTGAACCTCTTGAACCCAATTTTACGGGCTTTGTGTTTAAGGTGCAGGCAAATATGGATCCTGCACACCGAGATCGTATCGCCTTTTTGAGAATTTGTTCAGGAAAATTTGATAAGGGCATGAAACTTCATCATGTGCGTATTGGTAAAAGCATTCAAGTTGCGAATGCCATTACCTTCCAAGCTGATACCCGTAAAAATGTCGAGGAGGCCTTTCCGGGCGACATTATTGGCATGCACAATCATGGCACTATTCAGGTGGGCGACACCTTTACTCAAGGCGAAAACCTTAAATTTGGGGGTATTCCTTATTTTGCACCCGAGCTATTCCGCCGCGTGGTATTGAAAGACCCTTTGCGTGCTAAAGCTTTGCAAAAAGGTTTAGTGCAATTAACCGAAGAAGGCGCGACACAGTTATTTAAACCCCTTAAAAACAACGACCTTATCTTAGGCGCGGTGGGTGTTTTGCAATTTGATGTCACCGCTTTTCGTTTAAAAGGTGAATATAACGTGGACTGTGTCTATGATGCGGTATCAGTTAGTGCGGCGCGTTGGGTCAGCTCGAGCAATGCCGCTAAATTGGAAGATTTTAAGCGTAAAGCATTTGAAAACCTGGCGGAAGATGGTGGTGGGTATTTAGTTTACTTAGCCAATAGCCGTGTCAATCTACAATTAACCCAGGAACGCTGGCCGGATATAAAATTCAGTGCCACGCGCGAATTATAAACCTAACAACCCACAGAGGTGATATATGACTGTAAAGGCAGAAGACTTTAAAAAGACACTACAAAACTGGGCAAGCGGTGTAACGGTTGTTACCACAGCCTCATCTACACACGGGTTATTAGGTATGACGGCGACGTCTTTTGCCAGTGTCTCAATGGAACCGCCACAAGTATTAGTCTGTATCAATGATTCAGCGTTAACCTCAACCGGTATTGCCGAAAGCGGTTATTTTGCAGTAAATGTATTAGCCGGAGATCAACAAACAACCTCAAATTTATTTGCAGGAGGCGCGAGCGAAAAAGATCGCTTTGCCAGTGTTACTTGGCACAAAGGCATTAATGAGGTGCCGGTGTTAAATGACAGCATCGCATCGCTTGAGTGCGAAGTAGTCAATCAAGTTCGAGCAGGAACACATTGGATTATTATTGGCAAAGTCAATCGAGTGACTTGTCGAGAAGGGGAACCACTACTTTATTTTCGAACTGGATATAGACAACTTACTGAGTAACTGAAAAAAAGCTTTAAGAAATTTCAGCATGCCAACAAAAAACCCTCTCGCCGTTAAAGCGAGAGGGTTAATGATTATTCAACCATTACGTTTCTTAATCTTTTAGTTTTTTCTAAAGCTGCTGCTGCTTGTGCTTCAGTTACTTGAGCACCTGGTGTCGCAAGATGTTTGGTTTCATCTTTTTTCAACATGCCAACCAAAATAACGGTAACAACGATCAGCCCGCCGATCCATAACCAAAAAGTATCTTTTTCTTTTGCTTCTGCCATTTCTGTATCCTCTAGGATTAATTATTATTAGAAAGCTTCTTTCCAATGATCCGGAAAGATCTATAGCTTCAAACCATAGCCTGCTTGTCGATGAATCTAGTGTTTCGATACGACGTGTAATTTATATCATGATGAAGGTTTGGTGTCAAAGTCATTTTGCATAAAAAATTCGACAATACCCTGAATACGCTGGGTAGCTAAATCATAATTTTCATTATCACATTTAAAACCCCATTCATATAAAACGTAATGCGCTGATTTTTTAACCTTACATTCTTTTAGCGCTATCAATCTTTTCTTTTAGTTGTTAAAATCGCAGTAGCGGTGTGTTTGCCTTACAACACTCCGGTATTGAGATTGACGCAAAAAACCTTCTCCCAACTATATACAACATCCTAATGAACATTGATTATCCAGAAAAGACCTGCGCAATTGATAGACTGGTACGGCACCCAAAGTTAGTAGCCGCAGCACTAACCGGAGCCAAAACTCAACAACGACGGGATGGGCTTTACGCTTATCCGAATGAAATTTTTGAATTAGAAGGCATTCCATTTATCATCACCGCTGTGGAACGTCAAAGATTGGGCGATATGACCGATACAGACGCCCAAAGCGAAGGTTACCCTAGCCTTGAGCTGTATAAGCAGGTTATTTTACAAATGCACGCCAATATGGCGTGGGATGAGGACGGACTGGTCTGGCTGCATTCGTTTAAACGTAACGATTAAACACGCACAGATACGCTTACCAATCGCTTTAACGCACTAAGCTCAACAAAACCCCAGCCGCGACCGCTGACCCAATGACACCGGCCACGTTAGGCCCCATAGCGTGCATCAATAAAAAATTATGGGGGTTCGTCTCCAAACCTAATTTATTTGCCACCCTAGCCGCCATTGGCACGGCAGAAACGCCTGCGGCACCAATTAACGGGTTGATTGGCGTGCTGCTAAATCGGTTCATAATTTTAGCCATGATCACACCCGTCGCTGTACCAATACAAAACGCTACCGCGCCCAAAGCCAAAATCCCTAAAGTTTCCAATTTTAAAAAAGCATCCGCACTTAATTTTGAACCAACCGCCAACCCTAGAAAAATAGTTACTATATTAATCAATTCATTGGCGGCTGTTTTGCTTAAGCGGTCAACGACACCACTCGCGTGCATTAAATTCCCTAAACAAAACATGCCGATTAAAGGCGCTGCCGAAGGCAACAACAACGCAGTTAGCACCAGCAATACCAAAGGGAAAATAATTTTTTCAGTTTTACTGACATTACGCATTTGCTGCATTTCAATGCCACGCTCTTCTACCGTAGTTAATGCCCGCATGATAGGGGGCTGGATCAGCGGCACCAAAGCCATGTAAGAATACGCGGCTACCGCAATGGCTCCCAATAAATCAGGCGCCAATCTGGAGGCAACATAAATAGCAGTTGGCCCATCTGCTCCGCCAATGATGGCAATGGCAGCCGCATCCTTTAAAGTAAACTCCAATCCAGGAATCATATTTAAAGCAAGCGCCCCCAGCAAGGTCGCAAAAATGCCAAATTGCGCAGCAGCGCCCAATAATAGTGTTTTGGGGTTAGCCAGCATTGGCCCAAAATCCGTCATGGCGCCAACACCCATAAAGATCAACAAGGGGAAAACGCCGGTTTTAATACCTAAATACAAATAAGATAAAATACCCCCCTCTTCTGCAATGCCTGCAACGGGGATATTACTCAATATCGCACCAAAGCCTATAGGTAACAGCAATAACGGTTCAAAATCTTTTTTGATGGCTAAAAATAGCAATAAAAAGCCCACCAACATCATTAACACTTGACCCGCATGGATGGTGTGAATACCCGTACTTTGCCAAAGTAAACTAAGATTTTCCATTGACTATCACTTTATTTAAAATAACGTTAAAAAATTTTTGATGAAGTTTACGCAAATAATTACCAGCGCTACAAAACGCTTTTGAGAATACCTAATTTTTAAAGCTATAAAATAATCAGTGCCTCACCAACCGTAGCTGCGCCACCTTCTCTAATATTAACGGTACTAACAATGCCTGAAAAACGCGAACGCACCTCGGTTTCCATCTTCATGGTTTCCATAATTACGACAACATCCCCTTCAGCAACCACGCTGCCGACACTGACATTAATTTTAAGAATAGTGCCTGCCATAGGCGCCTCAATTTTAGCACCCTGACTCGCCACAGCGGCTGCAAGCCCATCATTCGCAGTCGATTGAATATTTAAAGCGGTGCCTCCAGGCCCCACCAAGACGTTAAAGTTTCTACCATCAACATTCACACTATAACTTTCAACTGGCAATTCTTTTGGCAGATTATTAGCGATTGCAAACGCCACCGGATCAGGTATTGGCTCAAAAGCACTTGAATTACCCCGATTAACCAAAAACTTCCAACCCACTTGCGCGAATAAACCATCTATTAAAGCATCTTCTTCAACATTTTTAGCCAAGGTCACGCCTTCCGCTTTTGCTCGCGCTTGCACATCAGTAATCAAAGCATTCATTTCCGGCGCTAACAAATCCGCAGGGCGGCAAGTTATCGGCTTGCTACCCTTTAAAACTTGCGCTTGCAAAGCCTTATTAACCGGCGCAGGCGTTGCCCCATATTCGCCTTTCAAAACGCCGGCAGACTCTTTGGTGATCGTTTTGTAGCGCTCACCCGCCATCACATTCATTAACGCCTGCGTACCGACAATTTGCGACGTTGGCGTTACTAAAGGAATAAACCCCAAATCCTCACGCACGCGTGGAATTTCGTGCAAAACCTCATCGAAACGATCTTCTGCACCTTGCTCTCTTAATTGGCTTTCAAGGTTGGTTAACATGCCGCCCGGCACTTGTGAAACTAATATGCGTGCATCAACGCCTTTTAAACTGCCCTCAAACTGCGCATATTTTTTACGAATTTCCCTAAAATAAGCCGCAATCTCTTCCAGCAACACTAAATCTAAACCGGTATCCTGTGGTTGACCTGCAAAACTGGCGACAATGGTCTCCGTAGGGCTATGTCCATAAGTCATACTCAGTGATGAAATCGCCGTATCAACATTATCAAGGCCGGCTTCAACTGCCTTAATAATAGTGCCCACGCTCAAACCTGTAGTCGCATGACACTGCATGTGAATAGGAATAGCCACCGCTTTTTTCAACTTAGTAATCAATTCAAACGCGGTATAAGGCGTCAACAAACCCGCCATATCTTTGATACAAATAGAGTGCGCGCCCATATCTTCTATCACGCGACCTTGCTGCACCCATTTATCAATGGTATGCACAGGGCTGGTGGTATAGGAAATCGTGCCTTGCGCATGCGCATCAGTATTGAGCACCGCTTTAATGGCTCGCTCAATATTGCGCATATCGTTCATCGCATCAAAAATACGAAATACATCCACGCCGTTAATTACGCAACGCTCAACGAACTTATCCACCACATCATCGGCGTAATGGCGATAGCCTAATAAATTTTGACCGCGCAGCAACATTTGCTGCGGCGTATTGGGCATTGCCGCTTTCAGTAAACGCAAGCGCTCCCAAGGATCTTCGCCCAAATAACGGATACACGCATCAAAAGTTGCCCCGCCCCAAGACTCAAGAGACCAATAGCCTACCCGATCTAATTTTTCACAAATTGGGAGCATATCTTCAATACGCAGACGAGTTGCCAAAATTGATTGGTGCGCATCACGCAGCACAACATCGGTAATACCTAAAGGTTTTTTATTGGCCTTAGCCATCCATTACTCCTATTATTTAGTTATTTAGTGCTTGTATAGGAAATTTTATTAAGCCTTAACAACACAAAGGCGCAGAGAGCACCCATAATGTCACTCTGCGCCTTCATTCTTCCAAAAAGTTACTTATATTTAATTCTATATTGATGCACCGCCGCACTAATCGCCGCAATACTTTTTTGATCAACAACCTGCGATGCAATACGACCAGTAACGACAGGCCGCTCAGGAAAAAAACGCGCAACCAACGCTGCCATGCCGTGAATGGCGACAATCAACATCACTAAAAATGCGTAAACAATGCCCATGCCTACTAGCATTAGCTCAACGCCTGACGTTATTAATTCTGCCATAAAAAACCATATCCAATCTAAACCATGCGAGCATTATGTATTAAAGCCCTTAAATAAACAACAAATGATGACGCAGCTTATAGTGAACAAATCACTCAATCTCCAACTTATCAACAGCCCTAATAATCGACCCTACAGGATACCCTGCGATTGCTACAAAATGAGACAATAGCAGCGCCTTAATTAACAACTCTTTAGCAAAACAAGGGTCTAGTCTGCTTGAATCTCAGGTATAAATAAACCTAAATAAAAAATACTTCTGTCAAGGGGAACTTAGATTCAATTTTGAGCGGGAATTCTATAGGACAGCTGCCTAGGAAAGTACCCTGCTTTACTTGACCATTACAGTCAAAAGTGGCTGGCATAGTAGCGCTTAATATTGCAAGATTTTGTAAGCGGCGTTCCGGTTAACAAAGCATTAGCAAACTGTTGGCTAAACCAGGGTATTTGTAAGCTTCCTTTGGCGCCGAAACCGTTAAATATACTGAGCTGAGAAATTTGCGGATGATGGCCTATAAACGGTTGTCGATCTGCGGTACAGGGGCGAATGTTGGCTTGCTGGCGAGTTATCGTTGCTGCCGCCAAGTTACTTGAAATAGATTTAAGATTATCGATTAATGTTGATTGACCCTGTTTGGTGGGCCAGGTATTGATATTTTCTCGCTCAAAGGTTGCGCCAATGCGAAATTGTTGATTATCTAAGGGCAATAGCCAGTTACCATAATTAAGCAGATGATCTGGCACTTTAGTGCTGCTTTGCAGAGTTAAAATTTCACCTTTGACAGGGCGTAGCGGCAACCAAGAAAACCAAGGATTGTTGATCATTTGATAGCCTTCACAGAAAATGACGCGTTTCGGTACTAGGCTTTGCCATTGCAAAACGGGGTGCGTCTTAAGATCGGCATAATTAAAATTTTCGCCACGATAGTAACCGTTGGCAATAAAAAAATCTTTTAGGTAATTTAGTAAATGAGTAGTCAATAAATAACCGGTTTGCTGCTGGAATATGCCACCAAAAGGCGTTTTAACGGCCTTGGGGGACTGATTTGGCAGGCTGGTAGTGCTGATATAGGCATGATAATCGGGATTATTACGACGATATAAACAGGCTTTAGCTTCTGCTTCGCTACGAAAAATTCGTAACATGGGCTTTTCAATGTAAAATGTGCTTTTAAAATAACAGCTTAACTGATCGTAGCAGGCTTTTGCAGCGGGTAATAAGTTTTCAATCTCGACGGATTTTACGAAGCGTAATCCGGTAATTGGATTAATGATGCCAGCGGCGACTTGCGAGGCGTTTTCGTCTCCATTATCGATAATGACAACTTTACAATTGCGCTGTATCAACTCCAAAGCCAGTAAGCTTCCTGCTAACCCCTGGCCTACAATCAGATAATCTGTCTGCATGACAAGTTATTTGGCTACCAATGCGATACCTTTAAAATTAATTCCTTGCCAGCCATATTTGATGAAATTGCGAATATTTTTGTGATCGCTGCCTTCTGGATTACCTATAACATCAATCCAATAGTAATCACCGAACAGGCTTAATGTTTGTACTCGATTTAATTGCTGGAGTTTAGCGAAAGCAAATATTTTGCAAGAGCCTTCATTAACGCCACATTCATTTATTAATGTATCTTCAGGAACACCGTTACTGAATTCGGTGGGATGATAAGTATAATTTTCGGTAATTACAGTGATTGAATCATTAAAAGCGACCTTTTCAGCGTTCTGTATTTTTTGAATAAATGTAGATAATGACACGAAAAAATCCTAAAAATCATACCGATAACAGCATTTTCTGAGCTGTTATCGGTTTTGGATAAATCTTGAAATACTAATTCAAATAAGCGCGGGTGTTAATCGGCTTCGTTCATGTACAAATCTTCTATCAATTTTAACTCTTCACGAGTCAACACAATTCGTGAATATTTTTTTTCAGATCGCCTTTGCTCAGATAGCTGCTGATACCGACGATCAGGGTTACGGCGCTCATCACTTCTTCTCGCGGCTACACGGCGATCACGTATCGGCCAAGCCAAATAGTTTTGTTTTATATTTTCTATCCACTGCGGTGAGCCGAATTCATAGGGAACGATACGCCTATCAACTGTGCGTCGACTCTGTACAGATCTACGAGGATCTTTGCGTAAATTAATAATATTCATTCTTACCACCAGTTTCTAAAATTTCAATCTCTATTTTCACATACCCAAGAAACATATTCAAAGACATTTTCAAAAAAAGCCTGATATACAAAAAACTCATTGATAGCTGATGATTAACATCCTAATATTTTCTGAATTAAAGGAATAAATAATCAATTTGAGTGATTGTTAATCGCTCATAACCATCATGTTTAAGTATAGTTCAGGCTTACTCAATGTCAAAAGCAAGCTAGGCATTTTTTCTGTTAACGTAGATAAATCTGTTTTAGTGCTATCCAAACGTATAAAATAAAAATATTTTTTTAGCATCAACAGCAGTTGGATTGTCGAGTATGATAGGGCTTTACACTATCGGACGCCACTATGAGCATGATTAGCATTCGCGGTGCTAGAACGCATAATCTCAAAAATATTAATCTGGATTTACCGAGAGATTCATTAATCGTCATTACTGGCTTATCGGGTTCGGGGAAATCTTCTTTGGCCTTTGATACGATTTATGCCGAAGGTCAGCGCCGTTATGTCGAATCTTTATCGGCTTACGCACGGCAGTTTTTGTCGATGATGGAAAAACCGGATGTCGATCATATCGAAGGTTTATCGCCTGCTATATCCATCGAACAAAAATCCACATCGCACAATCCGCGCTCTACGGTGGGTACGATTACTGAAATATACGACTATCTGCGCTTATTGTATGCACGCGCGGGTACGCCGCGTTGCCCAGAACATCACATTTCTCTCGAAGCGCAAACCATCAGCCAAATGGTTGATAAAGTATTGGAACAAGATCCCTCGCAACGCTGGATTTTATTAGCACCGGTGATTAATGCACGCAAAGGCGAACACGTACAAGTACTGGATAATCTCCGTGCACAAGGCTTTGTGCGCGCACGCATTAATGGTGAGATTGTTGATTTAGATGAAGCCCCCGCACTGGATTTAAAAAAGCAACATACCATTGAAGTGGTGGTGGATCGCTTTAAGATTAAAGACGACTTGTCTTTACGCCTGGCTGAGTCGTTTGAAACGGCATTGCGAATTAGCGAAGGCATTGCCATTGTGACCACCATTCCCGATGACAAAAATACCACCCCCGCCACGTTGTTATTTTCAGAACGTTATGCTTGTTCGCATTGCGGGTATAGCTTGCCTGAGCTGGAGCCACGCATCTTCTCCTTTAATAATCCAAAGGGTGCGTGTCCCAGTTGTGATGGCTTAGGGGTTATTCAACATTTTGATCCGCAACTGGTGATTCACAATGCTGCCTTAAGTTTAGCGGGCGGTGCAATTCGTGGCTGGGATAGACGCAATGCCTATTATTTTCAACTGGTTTGCGCGTTGGCGAAGCACTATCAGTTTGATCCTGAAATACCCTACGCTGATTTACCGCCTAAAATCCAACAGGTTCTGTTATATGGCAGTGGCAAAGAAAGCATTGAATTTAGTTTGAATTTTGGTAGTGGTAAAAACAGAATTGACAGCCATCCTTTTGAAGGCATTATGGCTAACATGCAGCGCCGTTATCATGAAACTGATTCGCAGTTGGTGCGTGATGAATTGGCTAAATATCTGGCGCAAAAACCATGTACCGATTGCGGTGGTAGCCGATTGAATATCGCGGCACGTAATGTGTTTGTTGAGCAGCTTGCTTTGCATGAAATCACCGCCAAACCCATTCAGCAAGCCTTAGATTTTTTTACGCAATTGCAACTGACGGGGCAAAAAGCGGAAATTGCCGCCAAAATTGTTAAAGAAATTCAACAACGCTTAGAATTTTTAATCAATGTTGGACTAGATTACTTAAGTTTAGACCGCAGTGCCGATACACTTTCTGGCGGCGAAGCGCAGCGTATTCGTTTAGCCAGTCAAATTGGCGCAGGTTTAGTTGGCGTGATGTATGTGCTGGATGAACCGTCTATTGGTCTGCACCAACGCGATAATGAGCGCTTGCTCAACACGTTATTTAAGCTGCGCGATTTAGGTAATACCGTGATTGTGGTTGAACATGATGAAGACGCGATTCGTGCCGCGCAATATGTGGTAGACATTGGGCCTGGCGCAGGGGTGCATGGTGGTCAAATTGTCGCGCAAGGCACACCGGCGGAAATCATACAAAATTCCGCGTCATTAACCGGACGTTATTTATCCGGCACATTGGCGATTGAAATGCCCAAAACCACCACGCCGGTTAACAAGGATAAACAAATTTGCATCCGCAACGCGCACGGCAATAACCTTCAAAATGTGACCATTAATATCCCCATTGGCTTGTTTACGTGTGTAACTGGCGTATCGGGTTCGGGTAAATCCACACTGATTAACGACACGCTGCATCTGTATGCGGCACGGCTGATCAATCGCGCTGGCACATTGCCTGCGCCGTGTGATGAAATCACTGGCTTAGAGCATTTTGATAAAATTGTTGATATTGACCAAAGCCCCATTGGGCGTACACCACGCTCGAATCCCGCCACTTATACAGGTCTTTTTACACCCATTCGCGAGTTATTTGCCGCCACGCAAGAGGCGCGTTCGCGTGGTTATAGTGTCGGGCGGTTTAGTTTTAATGTGAAAGGCGGACGCTGCGAAGCCTGTAAGGGCGATGGCGTGATTAAAGTGGAAATGCACTTTTTGCCCGATGTGTATGTTGCGTGCGATATTTGTGCAGGCAAACGGTATAACCGTGAGACGTTGGAAATCCGCTACAAAGGCAAAACCATCCATGAAGTGCTGGAGATGACGGTAGAAGATGCCGCAGAATTTTTCAAAGCCGTGCCGATGTTAGCGCGAAAACTGCAAACGTTGATGGAAGTCGGTTTAAGTTATATTACCTTGGGACAAAATGCCACCACGCTTTCCGGTGGCGAAGCACAACGGGTTAAGCTGGCAAAAGAACTGTCTAAACGCGATACCGGCAAAACTTTGTACCTCTTGGATGAACCCACCACAGGGCTGCATTTTCATGACATTAAACTGCTGTTGGCGGTGTTGCACTCTTTGCGCGATCACGGCAATACCATTGTGGTGATTGAGCATAATTTGGATGTGATTAAAACGGCGGATTGGATTATTGATATGGGGCCTGAAGGTGGGCATCGAGGCGGAACTTTAGTCGCAGAAGGTACGCCAGCAGCCGTTGCTGCTAATCCTGCATCGCATACAGGGGCCTATTTACAGCGGTTTTTTAGCTAGCGTATTTGGCGGGGGTTTGATCCGGTCAAAAAATTACCCCTAGCCGGTTTATCCGAAGCGCGCTGCTAAGCCAGCCGCATGGCGCTCTGCCTCTTCACTTGGTTTGTTGCTTTTATGGGGTGCTTTGCTAACGGGTGGATACTTGGAATACGGCGCCGAAACTCTGTAATACAGCAAGCGCATCGGTGAACGGCGCAATATTGAATTAGCCGATCATTCGCAGCTTGAATTAAACACCAATACTCAGGTATCGGTCAGGATTTCACCCTTAAAACGGCAAGTGCCCTTAACTCAAGGCGAGGCAATGTTTACTGTGCAACACGAGCGTTTACGCCCCTTTACCGTGCAGGTGAATACTCTGAAAATCCGCGACATCGGCACCCGTTTTAATGTCAAATTGCACCCTGAACGTATTGATGTCGCAGTGCTTGAAGGGGAAGTCGAGTTGGATGATGGGCGATCCTTAAACATCAACTGTTAACCGCCGGTAAGCAGGTGGTTTATGCTCTTAACGATGGGCTAAAACAGGCCCAAGCACTGGAAACCGAGCAAGTCACTGCTTGGCAACAAGGGCATTTAGTGTTTAAGCGCACACCATTAAGGGATATCGTGGCAGAATTGGAGCGTTACCATCCAGTGCAATTTGTACTGGCAGATGCAAGATTAGCGGGTGAAACCTTGAGCGGCACGTTCGATTCAGACGACCTTGAACCGTTCTTACATGCGCTGGAAACAATCTTGCCGGTGCGTGCTAAAAGAAACGGTCAGCAGATTGAATTGCGGCGGGCGCGTTAAACGAACCTTGCGTATTCACTTTACTTTCAAAAGCCTTTCGTTAAACACAAAACGTTGCGGCTCCCCAAAAGTAATCTCAGCAAAATCAGCGTGACGCGGGTCAATTAAGTAATTCGCTTCGGATGGAATAAGCACACTTGGGACGCATAATACTGCGGATAGTTGCTTTTTTGCCCACTCATCGCCGATTTTTTGTACCGCATACGGTGGTGGTGATGTCTGCCAGTTTTTGGGTAACTTAGCAACATTTTCAACGGCCGTGATTAATTGCTCATAAAATGTTGCAACGATAAAACTATAGGTAGACAACAGCGTTTCATCCTGAATATACACCAACATTTCTAACGCTGCCAATGACAGGTGTTCGGCGGTGTAAACTACGCGTGTGCCAAGAGAGTTCCAACGTCCACCAAACTGAAAAGCGCCTTCGCCGTCAAAAGCATTTGCCGCATACTTGGTTTTACATAGCCGATAAACCGTGACCATCTAAGAAAAAACGCCATTTTCAAGTCGCCCGATTAATTGTTCAACTTCCCGCGAACCGGTTTCAGTTTGCGCTATTTGCCAAGGGGTATGCCCACCTAAGCCACGGTTTGGTGTGTTTAACCAATGGTTGGCTTTTTCTAGGTCTTCTTCAAATAATTCAGCAGATTGCGTTAACAAACGCACTACTGATACTAAGCGGTCTGATTCGGACTGGCTTAGTTTTTTTTCTATTTTTCGCCGTGCTAACGTTCTAGGACTCATACCAACAACGGCGGCCAAATCAGTCATGGTAAACTGATAGTGTTTAACAACTTCTTCAAATAGTGAAAATGCAAGGCCTTTTTGAATTGAGTCGAGCAATTCAAGTGTACCTACATTTTTAGCAAATATGGCGTTCATAAGCATCTCCCATTAAAATTGTCATTTGGCAGTTTATTATAAGTCATCTGGCTGTTAATTCAATAGGCATGGCTAAAAAATGCTATTCCCGCATCATTTTTTTAACTGTTGTTATGGCAGGAAAAAAATAATTTTTAAAAAAATGTCCAGTTGAACCCGTCTGTTTCGTTTAGGTAAGTGAGAGTCGTTTCACACAACGTAAACTTTACCAATCGAAGGAGAAAAGGATGCTTAATCCACCGTTTAAATTATCGCGTAACTTAAAGTTGATGGTTGTCTTGCTAAGCACTACGCTTGGCGTGCAGGCAGGCGATGCAGGTGTATACAGTTTCCTGATTACCCATAAGCCTCAGCCAATTTCAACAGGCGGTATGGCATAGTGGGTGTCCGTAGGGCAACATAGGCAAGGTGAGGCAACATGCTTTCCAATTGGAGGCGTCGGTTGTGCCGGTAGCAAAATTCCGCCAGATAACGCGGCAGGTGTTTGGGGCTTATCGCATGGTAGGTGCCGGTGATGGCGTTCTTGACATTACCGATCATGGTGTTGACCCAAGCGAACTCTTCTTTGGTGACAC
>JABFRM010000018.1 GCA_013141155.1 Methylococcaceae bacterium
GTTAGCTGTTTATAGCCTTTCATAAGCTTCCTCATCTTTGGTCGGATTGAAAAAGCCCTGAACTATATCAGCTAACCCTTCCAATCCGGTTATAAAATGAATTGCACTTATGAGTTGAATCTAAGGTTTATAAAAAACTTTATACCGCAACAAAAAACACTCATTGCGCTATGTAGCTTAGGCCTAAATTTAACGCCCATCACCGCGCAATCCACAACTGTCCATTACAGCGATGTGCTATCGTTTAACGACGGCTCAATTAATTACAAGGGAGTAGTGACTCCTTGTGCACCGTCAAGCTGTCTGCAAATCAACCTCAATTTTAGCTATGACACCGATACACAAACGGTTACGTACATACCTGATAATTCTTCATTGTTCTCTGGCTTTCACCAAGATTTAATCGGTAATAATATTATCGGGGCGTCTTTTGTCGGCCCTCAAAATCTAAGCCCCGCTTCCCTGTCAACAGGTTTCCAAATTGACCCTAATAACCTTTTAAATCCCCTATCCCTCACCCATTTCAATCCCTACTATCCTTCCGAGAAACTTGTTTACTATAAAAGCAGCTTAAACCAGCTCGCCTATTTTGCAACGACTGAAACATTAACCAATTTGGATCTCAACACTGCCGTAGTACCGCTGCCGCCGAGTTTACTATTGTTCGCCACCTCACTTTTGGGTCTTGGTAGCCTGAGCCAGAGAAAAGGTAAGCTGAATCTCGCCAAGTCAGCCGCAACAGCCTAAATACTCAGCTTTATTAAGGTCATTGAACACCGCATACCTTTTGCTTGATTCTGCGCGTAAGCCAGCTCTTAGGTAAAGGTACGCGATGCGTATTACTCAGTTGCATATCCATTTAAGCACGAATTTCAACAAACGAACTTGAAGAGTGCGGCATGGGAATATGTTGCCCCTCTTCCTTCAGCCCTTCAATATGAAACTCTATGGCCTCTTGAATAAGTTGCAACACTTCTTCTGATGACTCAGCTACCGCCACACAACCCGGCAGATCAGGCACGTAAGCACCAAAACTGGTTGGCCCTTCCTCTATAACAACCATATATCGCATAAATACCTCTACTGCTTAAGTCCAGCTTGTTTTAAAACATTCATCAGCGTTCCCAGCGGGACATCCACGCTGGGTTTACCCGCAACGGTCACCGTACCGGATTTAATAGGATGGTGGTATTGCCGATGGCTGCCCCGTTGTCGCACCATTTTCCAGCCATCCGACTCAAGCATTCGGAATAGCGCATTGACCTTCATGCTATTCATTTAACACCCGCATAAATCAAGCAATCGCTTTACAACACATCCAAAATCGCCCTTTTCACCGCATCCAAATTCGCCTCAATTGTCACTGGCTTGGCATCGGCGCATTGCATAATCGCTACATCCGGGTCTTTAATGCCATTGCCAGTCAAGGTACACACCACCGTGCTGCCTTCGGGAATTTTGCCGGTGTTCAAATCATGCAACAGCCCCGCTAAGGACGCAGCAGACGCAGGTTCGCAAAAGATGCCTTCATGTTTAGACAGCATTTTTTGCGCCGCTAAAATCTGTTCATCGGTGAATTTATCAAACCAACCACCGGATTCTTTTTGCGCTGCCCAGGCGTAATCCCAAGATTGCGGGTTGCCGATGCGAATGGCAGTGGCAATGGTTTCGGGGTTTTCAATCGGGTGTCCTGCCAAAAATGGCGCAGCACCAGCGGCTTGGTAACCACACATGATCGGTAAGTTTGCGCACACACGGCTTTGATAGTATTCAGTATACCCTTTCCAATAGGCGGTGATATTACCGGCATTACCGACCGGCAAGCAGTGATAATCAGGGGCAAATCCCAAATCATCGACAATCTCAAACGCAGCGGTTTTCTGCCCATCAATACGATACGGATTGATGGAATTAACAATGGTCACTGGCGCGTGGTCGGCGATTTCTTTGACCAGTTGCATACCTTGATCGAAATTGCCGTTAATCTGGATGATGGTGGCATTGTACATGAGCGTTTGTGCGAGTTTGCCCAAGGCAATTTTGCCGTCAGGAATCAACACAAACGCCTTGATGCCTGCGCGCGCGGCATAGGCTGCGGCGGAGGCGGAGGTGTTGCCGGTGGAGGCACAGATGATGGCGCGACTGCCCTGCTCTACCGCTTTAGTGACCGCCATGGTCATGCCGCGATCTTTAAACGAACCAGTGGGGTTTAAGCCTTCAAATTTGACATAAATCTTAACGTCTTTGCCAATCAGTTTGGGAATGTTTTGCAGTTCAATCATGGGCGTGTTGCCTTCATTCAAGCTGATGACCCGCGTGGTGTCACTGACAGGCAAACGGTCGCGGTAACGGGCAATTAAACCTAAGTGATGTGTGTGTTTTGACATGGGTGGTTATCCTAAAGTTTCTAAGCGAATGCGGTTGACTTTGCCCGTAATCGAGCTTAATGCTTCGATTTCGGCAATGGCGGCATTCATTTCTTTTTCGAGGGTTTTCTGCGTGAGCATAATGACCGGCAAGGTGGTTTTATTGGGTTGCGGCTCTTTTTGAATGATCGCTTCGATACTGATTTGATGCAGCGCCAATATTTTGGTGACTTCCGCCAACACCCCAGGCTTGTCTTCTGCGGTGAGGCGCAAATAATAAGCGGTGGTGAATTGTTCGGAGGTTAACACCAGTTGTTCGACAATAGCATCCGGTTGAAAGGCCAGATGCGGCACACGGTTTTCGGGGTCGCTGGTTAAGGCCCTAACCACATCGACAACATCCGCCACCACCGCCGAAGCAGTGGGTTCTGCACCTGCGCCTGCGCCGTAATACAGCGTGGGGCCTACGGCATCGCCATAAACTAAAACAGCATTTTTCACACCATCAACATTGGCAATCAAGCGGCGTTCGGGAATCAAGGCGGGATGTACCCGTAACTCAATGCCTTGCGGAGTTTTACGCGCAATGCCGAGATGCTTGATGCGATAGCCCAATTCTTCGGCATAAGCCACATCATCGCGGGTAATTTGGGTGATGCCTTCGGTGTAGACTTTATCGAATTGCAGCGGAATCCCGAAAGCAATCGAGGCGAGTATGGTCAATTTATGCCCCGCATCAATGCCTTCCACGTCAAACGTCGGGTCAGCTTCCGCATAGCCCAAGGCTTGTGCTTCGGCTAAGACATCATTGAAATCGCGGCCTTTATCGCGCATTTCGGTCAAGATGAAGTTGCCGGTGCCATTGATAATGCCAGCCAACCATTCAATTTGGTTACCGCTTAAGCCTTCACGGATCGCTTTAATGATCGGCACGCCACCCGCAACAGCCGCTTCAAACGCCACCATCACGCCGCGCTCACTGGCTTTTTTAAAAATTTCGTTGCCGTGCAAGGCAATTAACGCCTTGTTGGCGGTAATCACATGCTTGCCGTTGGCGATGGCCTGCAACACCAGCTCTTTCGCGGGCGACAATCCGCCCATCAATTCTAAAATAATGTCGATGTCAGGATCATTCACCACTTCAAACGGGTCGGTGGTGAGCTGTATACCTTGGGTGTCGCAAATGCGCGAGCGGGTCAGGTTTTGTGCCGAAGCACGGGTAATGATCACGTCACGCCCCGCCCTGCCGCGCACCACATCGGCATTACGCTGCAATACATTGACCGTGCCGCCACCAACGGTACCCAAGCCTAAAATCCCAATCTTTACTGGTTTCAAAGCTAACTCCTGAATATATGTGTTGTATTGTTGAATGGGGAAAAACAGTAGATTGGGTAGAATAACGTGAAACCCAACACTTGCCGCTTCGAGTCGTTGGGTTACGCTACCGCTAACCCAACCTACGGACTGCCTACCCTTAACGTAACTGCTTTGATTTTGTGGATTTATCGAACAACCTATCGAGGATGAAGGTGAGCAAAAAAGCCTGCCCACCCTACAATCTATTTAACGCCATCTTTCCGAAACATCGCCTTAATGCCGCGTATCGCCTGCCGCGTACGGTGTTCATTTTCAATCAAACTAAAGCGCACATGATCGTCGCCATATTGCCCAAAGCCTATGCCCGGTGATACCGCAACTTTCGCTTCCAACAACAGTTTTTTAGAGAATTCTAAAGAACCCATTGCCATATAAGCCTCTGGAATCGGCGCCCACAAAAACATGGTCGCTTTCGGCTTCTCAACTTGCCAGCCAATGGATACCAAACCTTCACACAATACATCACGACGTTGCTGGTACATGGCGCAAATCTCGGCAACACACTCTTGCGGCCCTTCCAATGCAGTGATCGCGGCAATTTGAATCGGGGTAAACGTGCCGTAATCCAAATAGGACTTAATCCGTGCTAGAGCCGACACCAGTTGTGGATTGCCGCACATAAAGCCCACCCGCCAGCCCGGCATGTTATAGCTTTTGGACATGGAGAAAAACTCCACCGCAATATCTTTCGCGCCTTCTACCTGTAGAATAGACGGCGCAACATAGCCATCGAAAACAATATCCGTATAGGCGAGATCATGCACCACCCAGATATTATGTTCTTTGGCAACGGTAATGATCTTTTCAAAGAAATCCAGCTCCACACACTGACTGGTTGGATTGCCTGGGAAATTTAAAATGAGCATTTTAGGCTTAGGCCAGCAATCGACAATGGCTTTTTGCAGCTCTTCAAAAAAATCCACGCCTTTAATTAACGGCACATGCCGCAAATCCGCACCGGCAATTACCACGCCATAGGGATGGATCGGATAAGCAGGATTGGGCACTAACACCACATCGCCAGGGCCTAAAGTCGCTAACGCCAGATGCGCCAAGCCTTCTTTGGAGCCGATGGTGACAATGGCTTCAGAATCGTGATTAAGATCAACATTAAAACGTCGTTTGTACCAGCCACAAATCGCTTTGCGTAAGCGCGGAATGCCTTTGGACACCGAGTAACGATGGGTATCGCCACGCACCGCCGCTTCGACCATTTTATCCACAATGTGTTTTGGCGTCGGTTGATCGGGATTGCCCATCCCAAAATCAATAATATCCTCACCCGCGGCACGCGCTTTGGCTTTTAATTCATTAACAATATTAAAAACGTAGGGGGGTAAACGACTGATGCGATGAAATTCTTCCATTGACGGCTCTTGTAAACAGGTTTAGGTAAAATTAAAAAACCACTCAAGGTACTGTTAATAGGTATTTCTGTCAAGTGCCTGCACTGCGTTCCATCTTTAAATGACTTAAACTTAGCGGTAAATACTGAGGAAATAAATGCCGTGTAAACAAACTAAAACACGCAGAAAAACCAGTCACTGGATAAATACCATTGCTGGTCAAAATACGCGATAGGACGCAAAGGAATAGGTAGCGCTTCGCGTTCAAAACTGACTTTTAATCGGACTTGATATGTCTGTTTTGCGGATAGCTGATTTTTATCCCTTAATTTAAGCGCATTTATCACCGCAATTGAATTGAGGGCGGCGGCGAGAGTAGCGAAATGATTCACCTGTCCCGAATGCTCCGCTTTTACACGGTAAACATTTAAAAGTGCAAAATATTGCACTTGATAACGTAAGGTAAAGCGCAGCAGGTCTTTATTCCACAGATAGTCACGGCGCTGTTGCAAAACTACCGGAATCGTCCAAGAGAGCGCAATACCTTTCAACAAGGCGGCTTTTGCTACCGGACTCAGATGGTAGTCCATTTCAGCATTTAAAACATATTCATTACCCTGTAAGTCAATTTGGGCATGTTTGATGATCGTGGCGTATTCATTGTCTGCCCAAGACATCGTTGGCAAGAATCCTGTTAAACTCAGCAGAATGCCAAAAACCAAATGTAGGTGCGGATAAATCCCCACGATCACCTTATGATGCAGGGCGCGGATAAATCCGCACCTACAACTTGAACAGCCTTGCATAATAAAACCCATCCATTGCCTGCATCCCCGTCAAAATTTGCCGACCTACCGATGCCGGCAATCCCCATGCTGCTTCAATAATCCATTCAGTTGCATCTGGCTGCTGACTTAAAAAACGTTGCATTTGTTGCTCATTTTCTTGTTTTAACACGGAACAGGTCGCATAAACTAACACACCACCAGGCGCCAGAAACTGCCACGCCTGTTGCAAAATGCGCCGTTGCAGCTCAACCAGCGGTTCAATATCACTTGATAAACGTAATAATTTAATGTCTGGGTGGCGGCGAATTACGCCCAAAGCCGAACAAGGTGCATCCACTAAAATCCGTTCAAATAACTGTCCGTCCCACCAAGATGCTACGGCTAACGCATCGCCTGTGCGAAGTTCTGCCTGTAACCCCAATCGTTCCAGATTAGCTTGTACGCGCTGCAAACGATTGGCATCGACATCTACCGCCCACATCGCTTTCAAAGCGGGCTGCATTTCCAAAATCGCACAGGTTTTGCCGCCCGGCGCGGCACATAAATCCAACACCCGTTGACCAGGCTGTACATCCAGCAATTGTGCGGTTAACTGCGCGGCGGTATCTTGCACCGACACCCAGCCTTCGACAAACTGCGGTAATTCATTCACCGGCAGGGGGTGTTCCACGATGACCGCC
Source organism: Methylococcaceae bacterium (assembly GCA_013141155.1). GTDB lineage: Bacteria > Pseudomonadota > Gammaproteobacteria > Methylococcales > Methylomonadaceae > SXIZ01. The sequence goes on from JABFRM010000018.1 coordinate 6,561, forward strand.
GCAGAACTAAAACTGCCAGAAATTGCGGTGATACCCGCCGCCGCCAACAACGCGAGGTAATCCTCACGGCTACAGCGCGCCAAATTAACGCGCAACGCCAACGGTGGCGGTTGATTATTGGCGACTAAAAGCGCTTCGGCTTGCTTTGGCCAATCCTGCTTAAAACGTGTGATTAACCAATCAGGATGGTTATGCCGGGTTTGCCAATCTTTACTTAACAACGCTTCCAAAGTTTCCTGTTCGCGCGCATATCGCCTAAAAACGGCATTCAACAGCGCTTTCGCCCATGGTTGGCGTTTGGCAGCAGCAACGGTCTCGGAAACAGCGGCATGTTCTTTCACGCGCATATATTTAAGCTGATACAGTCCCATCAGCGCCAAGGCTTTCACTTCCGTATCTTTGGCTTTTAACGGCTTATCCAGTAACGCGCTTAACAAAGCATCCAATTCAAAATAATGCCGCACCACGCCATAACACAATGCTTGAATAAAAGCGCGATCTTGCACGGCAGCAACCGCAGGCAAGGCTGCATCTAAAGCCACCGTTAAGGATTGCCGATCTTTTAACACCCGCTGCAATACACTTGCCGCCACCGTGCGGATGTTCATGGTAGAAACGCAATATTTTGCGTCTCACGGTGTCCAATCGCAATCAGGTTAAGCTTCATCCCAGCCTCACATTACCAAGCGCATGGGCATTCATAAAATCTTGAATCGCCAGCCGCTTACCACCTGGTAACTGTACCTCATCCAAACTTAACCAACCCGCACCGGTTGCGACTTTTAGAGCATGTGCTTCACGTCGCACCATGCCAGGCACTGCCGTCACCTCATCAGTCACCTCATGCGCTCGCCAGATTCGTAACACCTGCCCTTGCCAGAGCGTTTGCGCCACCGGCCAGCCATACAGGCCGCGTATTTGCCGCGACAACAGCAAAGCGGGTTGCGTCCAATCCACCGTCGCTTCTTGTTTATACAACTTCTCGGCGTAAGTCACCAACGCCTCTGCCTGGGGTTCTGGCTGCAAAGCTCCCGCTTGAATTTGTGCCAGCACGACAGGCAGACCTTTTGCACCCAATACCGCCAATTGATCATGCACCTCGCTGGCGGTATCGGTATCCGCTATCTTCAGGGTTTCTTTATGTAGCATATCGCCTGCATCCAGTTTCAAGACAATCTGCATAATGGTCACGCCAGTTTCTGCATCACCCGCCATAATCGCCCGCTGAATCGGCGCCGCGCCGCGCCAACGCGGCAAAAGCGAAGCGTGGATGTTAATGCAACCCATTTTAGGCACATCCAGCACGGTTTGCGGCAATATCATGCCAAACGCCACCACCACCATTAAATCAGCACCTAATGTGCATAATTCTGCCAACGCTTCCGGTGTTTTTAAGGTTTCTGGCTGATAGACTGGAATACCGGCCTGCAATGCCAAGACCTTCACCGGACTGGGCGTTAAATGCCGCCCCCGCCCTGCCGGACGATCAGGTTGCGTATACACGGCGCAGACGTGATGCTCAGAATCAATCAGCGCTTGCAAGCTGGGTACAGCAAAGGCCGGTGTTCCGGCAAAAATAATCTTCATGCGTATGTTAAATTCCCAGTTTATGACTTTTTTCCAGTTTCTTTTTAATGCGCTGGCGTTTAAAGGACGAAATATAATCTACAAATAACTTTCCTTGCAAATGATCCATTTCATGCTGAATACACACGCTCAACAGGCCTTCCGCATCCAGTTCAAAACTCTCACCTTGCGCATCCAACGCTTTAACCCGAATAAGGTCAGAACGTAGCACCGGTTCAAAAAAACCCGGCACCGACAAACAGCCTTCATTGCTTTCGGTTTCACCGTTGCGTGACAGAATAATCGGATTGATTAGGCACAGGGGATCATTTTTTTCTTCACTGGTGTCAATGACAATAACCCGCCGATGTACATCAACTTGCGTTGCGGCAAGCCCCACTCCGTGGGCTTCATACATCGTTTCGAACATATCCCCAACCAGGCTTTTGATGGCAGCATCAACAACCTTGACCTCTGCGGCTTGTTTACGCAAGCGTTCATCTGGAAACTCAAGAATAGTTAATAATCCCACCGATCTCTCCGTTATAATGATTCAAAGACTAGAATTCTAACTGAATTCATCTAAACTTTGAATGCGATTTAAATTAATGCAGCTTAAAATTCTTCAGTTTGATGAATAGTTTCACCCTAACCCTGAATAATTCTAACTGCCACCTCCGTTACTCACAGGACTTTTGTATGGTATTACGCGCAGCCCTGGGATGGCTTATCCCACTTATTTTCAGCATGAGCGCAACGGCTGATGACATTCGCCTTAATCCAGCACATCCCGCACAATATCGAGTTGCCGAAGGTGACACGCTTTGGGATATTGCCGGTAAATTTCTCCAAAAACCTGCGCAATGGCCGCGTGTATGGCATAGCAATCCGGCAGTTAAGAACTCTAATTACCTCTATCCTGGTGATGAGTTAGCGTTCACAATAGTGAACGGTAAACCGCAAATCAGTATTGCCAGCCGTAACCAAGCCACTATCGGGTACGAAAAGCTCAGCCCTACAATTCGTGAAACACCGTTGGCACAGGCCATTAAATTACTGCCAACCACCGCTATCGATCAATTTTTATCTTCACCAAAAGTAGTGACTGAAGATGAATTGGCAAGCGCACCCTATATACTAGGCTTTGCTAGCGAACATCTAATCGCCGGTGCAGGGGATCGGGTCTATGTGCGCACCATAACGGAACCAGTGGGTATAAACTACACCATTTACCGTAAAGGTCAGGCCTATGTTGATCCTGACTCTAAAGAAACCTTAGGCTACGAAGCCGAATTTATTGCCGACACTACCCTGCAAAAAGCAGGAGATCCCGCCACTCTGCTGATTAATAAAACCAATAGCGAAGTGCGTGCAGGCGATCGTTTAATGCCTAATACGGCTAACGAAATCACCCTAAATTATTTCCCGAGACCCCCTGAAAAACCGCTTAACGGCAGCATTATCAGTGTTCTAAACGGCGTGTCTCAAATCGGTCAATTCCATACCGTGGTGCTAAATAAAGGTGCCGCAGATGATTTGGCGGTTGGGCATGTACTGGATATTTATCAGCATGGTAAACTGATCACTGACCCTTACGCCGCAGAAAAAGGAACCGCCGTGATGTTGCCTGACGAATTAGCGGGTAGCTTAATGGTGTATCGAGTGTTTAAACATGTTAGTTATGCCCTAATCATGCAGGCATCACAGGCAATCCACGTCTTAGATAAAGTACAATCACCCTGAAAAATCAAACCATTACAACTTTAGACACCTTACGTTACTGGTTAATGTTATTGCGTACACCAGGCGTAGGTTGTCGCACGTTTCTAAAAATCCTTGACACCTTGCAGCCAGAACAGCTGTTTAGCGAGTCCTATGCCGCCCTGCAAGCTTTGGGGTTATCTAGCCGCAGTGTCGAGGCTATTCGCGCGCCTCGATGGGAAAGTATTGACGGCGATTTAACTTGGCTAGCAAACCCTAATAACCTCGCGGTCACTTTACAAGATGCAGCCTATCCCGAACTATTAAAAGAAATTACCGATCCTCCGCCGTTGTTATTTATACGCGGTAAAATACAATTATTGCACACCCCGCAAATAGCGATTGTGGGCAGCCGCAACCCTTCAGCAGATGGTAAAAAAACCGCCCACGACTTTGCGGGCAGCTTGGCTGAAGCAGGTTTTACCATCACCAGTGGCTTGGCGCTGGGCATTGATGCCGCCAGTCATCGTGGGGCATTGGCTGCAAAAGGCTTTACCATCGCAGTTGCTGGAACAGGATTGGATTTGGTTTACCCTGCCAGCCATCAACAACTCGCAACCGAAATTGTTGCGAACGGCGCTATGGTGTCAGAATTCCCACCCGGGACGGCTGCCAAGGCCAATCATTTTCCTAGGCGAAACCGCATTATCAGTGGCTTGTCACAAGGCTTACTGGTTGTCGAAGCCGCGCAACAAAGCGGTTCGTTAATCAGTGCGCGGATGGCTTTGGAGCAAAATCGCGAGGTTTTTGCCATTCCTGGATCTATCCATAACCCCCTTGCCAGAGGCTGTAATGCACTGATTCGGGAAGGTGCCAAGCTTGTCGAGACCACCCAACATATTCTTGAAGAGCTAGGCCAATATAATCAACAAGTTAATATAAATGAAGTAACGCAATTGCAATCATTACTTGACCTGGAGCAACAAAAATTATTGAATCTCATCCTATACAGTCCAACATCGGTCGATAATTTAGTTACCCAAACGGGCCAAGCCGTTGAAATTATTGCGTCCATGCTACTGCTATTAGAGTTACAAGGCTATATTACATCCGCACCCGGCGGCGGCTATATTCGGATTACCCAAAAGTGACTATGAAAGAAGATATTTTTGACGTGCTAATTTACTTGTTTGAAAACTATATGGACGATGAAGAGTTTGGCGATTTTATCGACAGCGATGCCATTCGTACCGAACTGCTGGACGTGGGTTTTGAACAACCGGAAGTGACTAAGGCTTTTAACTGGCTGGAATCCTTGAGCTTGCAGTACCCGCTAATGACCTCACTGACCCCCAATTTCCGTATTTTTTGTACTCAAGAACAAGCAAAACTGGATGTCGATTGTCAAAACCTTTTAATCTTTCTCGAAAAAAACGGTATCTTAAATTCCGCTAACCGTGAAATCGTCATTGATCGTGCGATGGCGCTAGAAGATGACGATATTTCATTGGAAAAATTAAAATGGATTGTGTTGATGGTACTGTTGAGCTTACCGGATGAAGCCCTGGCATTCTCCAGAATGGAAGACATGATCTATGACTTTGCACCAGAGTATTTACATTAATTTTACCTAAACTATGCCCGCTAATGAGTAAAAACCTTGTCATTGTAGAATCACCTGCAAAATCCAAAACTATTGAAAAATACCTGGGCAAAGATTTTAAAGTCTTGGCCTCTTATGGGCATGTACGCGACTTAGTGCCGAAAGAAGGTGCGGTAGACACCGAACATGATTTTGCCATGAAATATCAGCTTATTGACCGCAACCAACGGCATGTACAAGAAATTACCAAAGCACTCAAAGACGCCGACACGCTTTATCTCGCGACCGACCCTGATCGCGAAGGTGAAGCTATTTCATGGCATTTGTACGAACTCTTAAACGACAAAAAACAACTCAAAAACAAAACCGTGCATCGGGTTGTTTTTCATGAAATTACCAAAAAAGCGGTGACCGAAGCCATCGCCAACCCCGGCGTATTAGCCATCAATCTGATCAATGCCCAACAAGCGCGGCGTGCCCTGGATTATTTGGTCGGTTTTAATTTATCGCCGTTACTATGGAAAAAAATTCGCCGGGGTTTGTCGGCGGGACGGGTACAAAGCCCGGCATTGCGAATGATTGTCGAGCGTGAGCTGGAAATTGAGGCGTTTAAATCCCGTGAATACTGGTCGATTGATGCCGCCCTTACCGCTGCTGAACAAAACTTTAAAGCCAAACTAACGCAATTTAACGGCGAAAAAATCACCCAGTTCAGCATTGAAAACGCTGAACTTGCCGAAAAAACGCGATTGACCCTACTGGAAGCGGCGGATGGTCAACTCACCGTTGCCAAGGTCACCAAAAAGAAACGCAATAACCAACCGTCCGCACCGTTCATCACCTCCGCCTTGCAACAAGAAGCCGCACGCAAGCTGGGTTTTACCACCAAAAGAACCATGATGGTGGCGCAACAGTTGTACGAGGGCATCGACATCGGCGGTGAAACCACGGGGCTGATCAGCTATATGCGTACCGATTCGGTCAATTTAGCCGCCGAAGCGATTGAAGAGATTCGTGCGTTAATCACCGAAAAATATGGCGCGAAAAACGTGCCGAAAGAGCCTCGGCAATTTAAGACCAAAGCCAAAAATGCCCAAGAAGCGCACGAAGCAATACGCCCGACTTCGGCTTTTAGACTGCCGGCTGACTTAAAAAACCATTTGACGGCTGAGCAGCTCAAATTGTACGAACTGATCTGGAAACGCACCATCGCCTGCCAAATGATCCATGCCACCCTCAACACCATTGCGGTGGACTTGACTTGTGCGGAAGGTTTGCACCAATTCAGGGCCAATGGGTCGAGCATTGCCGATCCCGGCTTCATGATTGTGTATCTGGAAGGCAAAGATGACAACGCCGCCAATGATGACCAAGAAACCTTTTTGCCGTTGCTGGAAGAAGGCCGCCCCGTTCCCTTAAATGACATTATTGCTGACCAACATTTTACCGAGCCGCCGCCCCGTTTTAATGAGGCAACCTTGGTTAAGTCGTTGGAAGAACACGGCATTGGTCGCCCTTCCACCTACGCCACGATTATTTCGACCTTGCAAAACCGCGAATATGTTATTTTAGAAACCAAACGATTTTACCCGACCGATGTAGGACGTATTGTCAATAAATTTTTAACCGAACATTTTACCAAATATGTCGATTACAATTTTACCGCCAATTTAGAAGATGAACTGGATGCGGTGTCCAGAGGCGAAAAAGATTGGGTTCCCGTCATGCGGGAATTTTGGCAGCCGTTCACCAGCTTAATCCAAGACAAGGAAACCAGCGTCCAACGCAAAGATGTCACCCAGGAAGCGCTGGATGAAGCATGCCCTACCTGTGGCAAACCGTTATCCATCCGCTTAGGGCGCAATGGGCGCTTTATTGGCTGCACCGATTACCCCACCTGTTCCTACACACGTAACCTGGATGATGACAAAGGCGGCAGTAATGAGCCTGAAATCGTCGAAGGCAGAATTTGCCCCAAATGCGAATCAAATCTCATCATCAAAACGGGGAAGTACGGTAAATTTATCGGCTGCACCAACTACCCCAACTGCAAGCATATTGAGCCGTTAGATAAGCCTCTTGATACTCACGTTGTCTGTCCGCAATGCAAAACCGGCAGCATTCTTAAGCGCAAAGCGCGTTCGGGGAAAATATTTTATTCCTGTTCAGAATACCCAAAATGCAATTATGCGTTGTGGAATCCACCCGTTGCAGAAAGCTGCCCCGCTTGCGAGTGGCCGATTTTGACGGTTAAGACCACCAAGAAAAACGGCGCAGAAAAAGCCTGCCCACAAAAAGATTGCAAATATGCCACGCCTTATGAAGGTGATCCCGCCGATGCCAATGGCCCGCAGACTTAAACGCACATTCAAAAATATGTGAATTATTGATAAGCCCACAACTTAAATAAATAACACTTACTTACTATTATGAAAGCCAATTTAATCGTTAGTGCAATACAGCAGCCTTGCGACCAGGATAAACAATCCAATCTGGATTATTCGATCAGTCAAATTTATGCCGCCGCAGAAAAAGGTGCTGAATTGGTAGTTTTACCTGAACTACATTTAGGGCCTTATTTTTGTCAGAATGAAGATTTTAACCATTTCAATTTGGCTGAAAATATCCCAGGACCTACCACTGCGGTTTTATCAGACCTTGCTAAACAATTAAGCATAGTGATTGTTGCTACTATATTTGAAAAGCGCGCGCCCGGTTTATATCATAATACCGCAGTGGTTTTTGATCAGGATGGCAGTATTGCCGGTAAATACCGGAAAATGCACATTCCAGACGACCCTGGATTTTATGAGAAGTACTATTTTACGCCAGGAGATATTGGTTTTAAGCCCATTAATACCGCTGTAGGCAAATTAGGCGTACTAATCTGTTGGGATCAATGGTTTCCAGAAGCTGCCCGCTTAATGACCTTAGCGGGTGCGGAGCTGTTGATTTATCCTACCGCAATAGGGTGGAATCCTGAAGAT
>JABFRM010000044.1 GCA_013141155.1 Methylococcaceae bacterium
CATTGCGTTTGCGAGCAAAGCCTTTAACCCTGAAGGTACTTTAATCAACGAAACGGATCAGACAGTGATATCGGAATTAGGCGCAGAGCTGGCTAAAACCGTGGCGCGCTTAAAAGGCTGAGCGCCATTATGATAGATCATTCTCCGCAATTGCCATTAACTGGGGGTTGCCACTGCGGTGCGGTTCGGTACCAAATTTCCGCATTACCAAAACGTACGGCGAATTGCCACTGCCGGACTTGTCAGCGAACCTCCGGCGCAGCCTATCTCGCTATTATGTTTGTGGCGACTGATATCCTACAGATCACTGGCACTTACCAGGAATATGCAACGCCCGCCGCCAGCGGTAATACGCTTTATCGGGCATTTTGCCCCAACTGCGGCTGTTCTTTATTTGCCCGCAACAGCGCTTTTGCCAATATCCGGCCAGTCACTGCCGCTACGCTTGATGATCCTAGCTGGTTTAAAGCAAAATTGGATATGTGGGTTGCTGAAGCGCAAGCTTGGGATATGATGGATCCTGAACTTCCTAAATTTGCAGGCAATCCCTGGTAACACCTCTTAATATTCTCTAAGAACAACAAACAACGAGCATCGCTATGGCATTAAAAGATCAAGCAAATAAAATAATTATAGACGCGCGGCAACAAAAAGATGAACGTGAAAAAGGCTATCGAGAACAGGCTTTAAAGTTATACCCGTGGATTTGCGGGCGTTGTGCGCGTGAATTTACGCATACTAATTTACGGGAACTGACTGTACACCATAAAAATCACAACCATGACGATAATCCCGCCAATGGCAGTAACTGGGAATTATTATGCCTGTATTGTCATGACAACGAACATGCGCGTTACACGGAGGAAAGCTTACACGGTGGTAAAAAACCGCTGAAAGATAATGCAAAAAAAGAAGGGGATAGCTTTAACCCGTTTGCCAATTTGAAAGATTTATTAAAAAAATAAGCTTAGGGTGCGCTTAACTTTACTGCACAGTTAAAGACAGCTCACTGATAATGCCCTCCTTGGGTGCTTCCGGTTGCACATTGCCATCCAAAATAAAGATCCGGTCATGGGTGATTTGGCCTTTTTGAATCAAAACTTGCGCGATATTGCGGGCACGCGTGGCAGCTAAAGTCGCTAAACGTTGATTGTCTGGCGGGATAATAGCCATCAATTGCTGTTTGGCAACGGTCTTAAAATCTTGATCAGAGCCGATTAATTCAGGGGTTCCGAACAGCGAACGTTTACCCAAGTGCGGAAATTTTTTAATAAACAAATCCGCCAGTAAGCGTTGCGTGTCGCCTTCGCTTAAATCCACATACTCGGCTAACTGATTTTTACCATTGGCTTTTAATTCTGCGGCTTTCAGTGCCTTCAGTTGATCCAGTAACGCATCATCCTGTAGCGCCGGCCAATCTTGTTTGGTATAGGCACTGCCTTTAACTTCAATGCTAAGCGCAGGTTTTGCGGTTAAGGCTTTGGCTAATTCCAGCAATTGTTTCTGCTCAGCATCACTTAAGACATTGCTGCCTTCTTTAAAAATCACTTGGTTAAGCTCCGCAGCATCTGCTGCTAAGGCGCCTAACGCCTTAAACGGTGAACTGATCACTTTGGTGAGCATATTCACAAACGCATCAAATACCAAGGAAGTCACGCTGAATTGCGGGTCATCGAGACTGCCAGTTAACGGCAAATTAATGTTGATTTTGCCATCGCTGTCTTTCAGCAGGGTAATCGCCAGATTAAGCGGCAGGGAGGTGGCTTTGGGATTCTCGACTTTTTCACCTAAGGTTAATTGATCCAGTATCAGATTATTTTCAGCCACTAATTTGCGATCATTTATTTTATACAGCAAGTCCAGCGACATTTTGCCTTTTTCAATTTTATAGCCTGCAAACTCCACCATATAAGGTGAAATAAATGGCAGCGGCATACCTTTAAAGTGCATGCCAATGTCGAGTGCGCTAAAATCAGGGCTGAATTTACCCGCCATTTCCATCGGGGAAATATCAAAAACCTTACCAATCAAATTAAAATCCGTCAGTTGTTTTTGTTCCGATGAAAAGCGTTTAACCGCGCCGTTAAGTTCGTCCAATTCCACCACAAACGGCAAAATTAACGAAAAATCCGAAAAATCCGAGCTGCCACCAGCCACCGTAATCGCGCCCACTTTATACTGTGGCGGGGCAGTTTTGGTGGTCACGGTGGCTTTTGGGGGATTCACTTGGGCGGGTTGTTTAACAATAAGATCATCAAAATTTAACGAATGATCCGGTTTGATGGTGACCCGCGCGTAAGGTTTTTGTAACAGGATATTATCGACGCTTAATTTTAGCGGCGTTAAATCAAAATCAAGATGATCAAACTTGACTGCTTGCCATTTAATCAAATCCTTATTTAACACCTGATCGCGCGTCAATAAATCATTAATATGCACATCACCTTTGGCGTGTAGGCTTAAGTCCGCTTTGGTATTGGGTTGACTGAGCGTAATTTTTGCCGAGGTATTGAGCGCGCCTGCAATAATATCCACACGCGCATAATCATTGAGATACGGTTGAAAGGTTTTGAGTCCTAAATTTTTCAGGGTTGCTTGAATATCGGCGCTAAAAGGTTCTAGCACCGTTTGCCCTTTTAATTCAAGCGTGCCGCCTGTATTGATTTTGGTGTGCAGGGTAAAGGGGAGTTTTTGCTTTTTTTGCGTGCTTAACTGTTGCGCTTTAAAATTCAGCGCGGAAAGCTGTAAGTCCAAAGGCTTGCCACGGGTTTTATCCTGAAAATCGAATTGGAAATTTTGCAATTCAAGTTCCCCCAGCGAAAACGTCCACGGCGTTGAATCCGGGGAGGTTTTAATCGATTCTGGCGCGGTGGTGGCTTTAGCATTAAGATTTTTTTCGGCGAATAAGGCTTGATAATTCAGTTGTCCACCTTTGTTTAACCAGCCGCGTAACTTAGCGCCATTTAGCAGTAGGTTAGCGACATTCACCTGTTGCTTCGCCAAATCCAATTTAGCACCGTTTAAGGTCAGCTCAGGCAGGTTAATTAAGGGCGGCGTTGCACCTTGCTCGTGCAAATTGAAATTTTGCGTCCGCACCTTGCCATTTTCTGCGGTAATTTGCAAAGGTTGTGATCCCGAATCAAGCTGAAAATTGCTTAAGTCAATTTGTAATGCGTCACCTTTAAATTGGAGCGGTGGGCTGGTGTTTTTCAGCCTAAATTCATTTATATCAATATGTTGAATCGCTAAGACACTTGTTTTCGCCTGTATTTTTAATTGTGGTTCCGTAACCTGTAATTGCGTGTCAGTAAGCTTAAAATCCAATCCACCCCATTTGACGGAGAGTGGCGACTCATCCGCTAAGTCTTGATAATCCGCTTGCAGTTTAAGGAGGGCAACCTTGGCAATGTTCAATAGCCAAGGTTTGTCTGTAGCGGTGGTCTTTTTAATAGCGGGTGGCGGTGATTTTGTAGGTGCAGCCTTAGGCGGCGCAAATAAAGCCTGAAGATTTAATTCACCCGCCGCATTGGACACCGGCGCCAAATTTATCGCGTTTGACTCGATTGCCGCAATCGCTATCGCTTGTTTGACTAAATCAAAACCAATGCCGCTAATTTTTAACTCAGGTATGCTGATTAACGGTTTGGGATTATCCAAAGCCGTAAACTGTAGCTTGCGGCTGGCAAACACCCCGTCACTGAGCGTTAAGGTGAGTTTATCGGCGGGGTAGGCCAAATCGTAATTAAAACTGAGGTCGCACTCGCCCTGCGGCAGCTTAAAATTGACCTGATCTTGTAACAATAGCGCCCAAAGCTGCTGGGCTTTAATGCTTTTGAATTCAATATGTCCTTTTGAGGTTATCGGCTTAAGCGATAATGCCAACTGCCAATCAATTTTGCCGCCGCCTTGCAGTTGTGTCGATAGCGTTGATTGGGTCGCCGCCGCGTTATTAAACCTTAAATTAGACAGGCTTAAATTGATTGGGGTTAAGGTTGCTGTTTCTGGTTTTTTTAAGCCTTGATCGACCCAGGTTAATGTCCCCTGATTTAAAAGCACTTGTTTGATCAAAACGGGTATATCTGCGGATGATTCTTCAGGCGCTTTATCTTTGCTGGGGGGGAATAGCGCACTAAAATTAAAGTTACCGTCTTTAGCAAGCGCCAAACGCGTTTGTAGCTGTTCAGAACGCAGTTGCTCCACGACTAAGGTCAAGCTTTTAAGGCTCTCTAAACCGTTAATATCTACAAACAGGCTGGCAAATTTAACGAAAGATTGCTTTTCTTGATCTTTTAAATCAAACCCGTTTAAGGTTAATTCCAGCTTAAACGGGTTAAATTTAGCATCGGCGAGGGTTGCTGGGGTATGGGTTTGCTGCGTAATCAGTTCCGGCAGTTTGGTTTTTAGCAAATAAGGCACCAAGTAAAAGCCTAATAGCGCATACACCCCCACTAAAATGACACAAACCAATACTGGTTTAACTAACTTTTTAAGCATTAATTTGTCCTGTCCTAGCAAAGAAAACATCGGCTATTAAAGTGTTTCGGTGAATCTGTGGCAGTCAGACTTTGCTGATTATGGCATTCTTAAGCCAGTATAGTGAATTTTTAGAATGATGAATAGCATCCAACAGTAAACGCAAAATTGTTCTTGATTAGCCAGATGCTTCAGTAAGCCCCGTCATACTGGCAGGGATGCCAGTATCCAGTCATGGGGAGAGCGTACGAGGGTTTTGAATGTATGACTTGGCTGGTGCCTAAATCGAGCGGCAGGGTACACTTAAGTTACCATCCATGGCTTTGGATTCCGGCATCCCTGCCGGAATGGCGAACTTTTTGGCGTTGGCTGAAGTATCTGGCTAATCAGGAAATTGGTTAACCCCGCAATTTTTGTAGGAAAACCCTGCAATTTTTTGTAAAAAATCCTACGAAATTTGCGGGGTTTTGTTTTTCTGGCGCCATGTTTTTTTTATACTTCATATTTTTATTGTTTAAAGTCATGTAGTTATTATTTAAACAGCTATTGGCATGATTTATGCGTTAATTTAAGTGCAATTAACTTCTTTATTCAATATTCATCAACTTAACGTAAGGAACACTATCATGGCAATCTTAACCCCTCCACCCGTTGTCGAATACGTCACACCTGCCGATGATGCCCAAAATATTGCTTTGGATAGCACTATTACAATCAAGTTTAAAGACTCGGTTAAAGCCGGTTTCGGGCATATTATTATCAGTAATGGTCAAGGCGATGCCCGCCGCATTGCTATTCATGATGGTAGCCAAGTGCAATTTGGCGATGCGATCGACAGTAAATATGGCACCCCTTCTCGCACCCTGACTATTAAGCCACAACAGAACCTATTGAGTAACAGTGGCTATTTTGTGCAAGTGGATGCCGGGGTTATCACCAGTTTTTCCGATGTGCCCTTGGCAGGTGTAAGCGATGCCACCACCTATAATTTCACCACCAGTAATGATAGCAGTGCGCCGATTCCTTTAAGCGGTGAGTATACACTCAGGCCAACGCTAACCAACCATCCCATCATTGTTGCCACCTTTAATGAGCCGGTTAAAATAGGTTCAGGTGTCGTTAGGGTCACTGACAGACAGGGTGACACACGTCAGATGCTCCTAAGTCAGCCGAGCCTGGATGGTGCCAGCGATAATCGTAATAGACTGCATCTTTATACAGTTGACCCATTATTACCCAACACACAATATTTTTTGACCGCAGAGCCAGATAGCATACTTGATCTGGCAGGGAATGCGTTTCCCGGTGTGTCCGCATCAAGCCCCTTTATATTTAATACGGGAAAGTGCGACGATACTAAAGCCCCCTCCCTCAACCAATTGAGCATGGTGCCTGTCGGTAACTCACAGGCATCTATTGGTACCGATATTGAGTTGGCGTTTTTTGAACCCATCAAAATAGGCTCAGGCATAATTACCCTCAGCAATAGCCAAGGGGATGTACGCAAAATTTCAGTACTAGACAGTTCACAAGTGACGCTTAAGGCTAATGACGCACTAGCTGACCTGGGATATTTTTCCGACACCCTTACCATTAACCCAACGCAACATTTTTTACCCAATAGCCAGTATATAGTGCAAGCTGATCCTGGAATCGTAACAGATGTGTGCGGTAACCCCTTTGCCGGCCTCCTCGACGAATCGTATATGTTCAACACGGCGGGCTTGGATACTACACCCCCAACGCCTGTGCGTGCTTACTTCACTGCTGCGGATATACGGGATACCCAGTCTATCCATATCCCTATTTCCCCGACAATTGAAGCTGAGTTCGATGAACAGATTAAAGCCGGGGCAGGCAATTTCATTATCAGCAATGGTCAGGGTGACACCCAAATTATTGCTGCTAACGATACTAAGCAAGCACACATGCCGTTCGCATATCTGCACCTAACCCCCAGTAAAAAATTATTGCCCGGTAACCGCTACTTTTTACAAGTCGATAATGGCGCAATTACCGACTTGGCAGACAATGCGTTTGCGGGGGTTCAGGATAAAACAGCGTTTACTTTCACCACTGAATCCCTGTGGGCGTCTACCGATAACGCTGTTACAGAAGCCAACCACGGCAGCGGCACCGGTATTTATGAAAACCAAGATATTTTGACCTTCCACTTTAATGCACCGGTCACGGAGTACAAATCGTTCAAATTGAGTAACCATACCTTAGGTGGCAATGATATGGTGTTAAGCCAAGATGGATTGTCGGCGTCAGTAGCGCTAACAGCAGACAGCACGGTTGTGAAAGGGGATGTGCTGACATTAGAAGGGGTTAAGGGCAATGCTGGTGCTGATGGGATTACACCCACCGCTGATGTGGATTTTACGCTTTGAGGTTACGTCCGTAGCGTCACTATTAACTGGCAATAGCCGTTGCGTGCTGGCAGATATTTAGCTTGCAATTGCCTTGCCTTTCCATTAACGTAACCCACCATCCGTAAGGCTAGGGGTGCTTCATCATTGCTATGAGGCTGAGAGAAACCCTTTGAACCTGACCCCGGTTAATACCGGCGTAGGAAAGCCCTAAAAAACTTCCCTGCGCCTCATTGTTTTTGTTATTTGGAGAGAGAGATGAGCGCTGTTTTAAAAGACGTTACTGAAAACGTCGTGAACGATGTCAAGATTGATTCTTACCCCGCATCGGAAAAAATATACGTGCAAGGCAGCCGCCCCGACATTCAGGTGCCGATGCGTAAAATTAACCTGTCCGACACCCCCGCACATTTTGGCGTTGAAAAAAATCCGCCGTTGTATGTTTATGATACCTCTGGCGTTTATACCGACCCGAATGTGGCGATTGATTTAAAAAAAGGCTTAGGTTCAGTGCGTTCGGCGTGGATTTTAGAGCGTAACGATACCGAAGAGCTGGCGGGGCCCAGTTCCGATTTTGGTCTGCAACGTTTGCATGATCCCGCCACAGAGGATCTCCGTTTTGAACATATCCGTAAACCGCGCCGTGCCATTGCCGGTAAAAATGTCAGCCAAATGCACTACGCACGGCAAGGCATCATCACGCCGGAAATGGAATATATCGCCATCCGCGAAAACCAGAAGATGGAAGAAATGCGCCATCTCTGGAAAGACCAGCATCCGGGTGAATCTTTCGGAGCTGAAATTCCTGATGTGATCACGCCGGAATTTGTGCGCTCTGAAGTCGCCAGAGGTCGCGCGATTATCCCCGCCAACATTAACCATCCTGAACTGGAACCGATGATTATCGGGCGTAATTTCTTGGTTAAAATCAATGGTAACTTAGGTAATTCTGCGGTCACGTCTTCGATAGACGAAGAAGTGGAGAAAATGCTCTGGGGTATCCGTTGGGGCGGCGATACCATTATGGATTTATCGACTGGCAAAAATATCCATGAAACCCGCGAGTGGATTCTGCGTAACTCGCCCGTACCGATTGGCACCGTGCCGATTTATCAAGCACTGGAAAAAGTCAATGGTAAAGCTGAAGACCTGACGTGGGAAATTTTCCGCGATACGTTAATCGAACAAGCTGAGCAAGGCGTGGATTACTTCACCATCCATGCCGGTGTGCGCTTAAAATATGTGCCAATGACCGCCAAACGTATGACCGGCATCGTGTCGCGCGGTGGTTCGATCATGGCGAAATGGTGTTTGGCGCACCATACTGAAAGTTTTCTTTATACGCATTTTGAAGAAATCTGCGAAATCATGAAAGCTTACGATGTGTCGTTCTCGTTAGGTGATGGCTTGCGCCCAGGCTCTATTTATGATGCCAATGATGCGGCTCAATTTGGTGAATTAGAAACCTTGGGCGAATTGACCAAAATTGCCTGGAAGCATGACGTGCAAACCATGATCGAAGGCCCAGGGCATGTGCCGTTGCACATGATCAAGGTCAATATGGAAAAGCAGTTGGAAGAGTGCGGCGAAGCGCCTTTTTACACGCTAGGACCGTTGACCACGGATATTGCACCAGGTTATGACCATATCACCTCGGCGATTGGTGCGGCGAATATCGGTTGGTATGGCTGTGCGATGTTGTGTTATGTGACGCAAAAAGAGCATTTGGGTTTGCCCAATAAACAGGATGTCCGCGAAGGCATCGTGACTTATAAAATCGCCGCCCATGCCGCCGATTTAGCCAAAGGACACCCTGGCGCACAAGCACGGGACAATGCCATGTCCAAAGCGCGGTTTGAATTCCGCTGGGAAGACCAGTTTAATATCGGCCTTGATCCTGAAAAAGCACGCGAATTTCACGACGAAACCTTGCCGAAAGATTCCGCGAAAATCGCGCATTTTTGTTCTATGTGCGGCCCGCATTTTTGTTCGATGAAAATCAGCCAAGACGTGCGCGACTATGCGGCGGCAAAAGGGATTGAGGATGAAGCGGCATTACAGTTAGGGATGCAAGAAAAATCCCAACAGTTTTTAAAAGAAGGAGCTGATATTTATCATAAAGTTTAATTTTTGGTAAGTAACTAAGCTAAAGTTTTCGGGTATTTGTTCTAAGCCAAAAAGGTGGTTAATCCGTTCGTGGTCGACTTGTATGGATGCAGGAGGTAGAGCAACGCAGGAGCAGTTGCCGAGAGCTTGTCGAACCATGATCGGATTAGCCGTTATACTTAAAAATTTATGCTTAATTACTTAGTGTCGATGATGTGGTCTAAGAAATCATTTAAGCATTTTTAATACTCCTCAAAAGCATACCAAATTTGCATACAAAATTTGCGGGGTACTGCAAGATTGGTATGATTATTTTTGTGGTTAAAATAAAAATTCATTTATATTCAATGATATGTGTTTTTGGCATGGTTAATGCTTTGCATTTGGGGTAGGTAGTGCTTTTCTACCGCCTTGTTTCGATAATCTACGTGACTAAATAACTGTATTTGAGAAACGTTGCGTTGATTTGGATAAAATAGAGCGTCGCAGCGGTTCACATTAAGAATGTAGGGAAAATCGCAGCAGTTTTTAGAAGCAGGTGCGGCTACTTATCGGATCGTTTGTTTCCGGTAGCGTCGATACTGTAACCCATGAATAATTTATTAAAATAACCATAAGGAAAAATCTATGCCATACTTTACTCAACTTCATGATAATCTTGATAAATACTCAAATCAGCATTTTGCACTTACTACGGTATTTGAGGAATTCGCCAATTTCGTTAAAGATTGTATTCAAGCGCCGTCAATAGCTAACCATAGTATTACCGCAGTCTTGCACCTTAACCATGGATTTTTCACGACGGCGTTTGCCGGTCGGGTCGTATCCTTTGTTTTCACGTCATCGCTCAAAAATGAAGAGAGCACCTGTCTGGTAGGAAATGTGAAGTGCTACATCAAAAAAGATTTCCCAGAAGCCAAGCAAATTGAGTTCGGTGGATTTACGTTTGATGAAGAGGGACGCACAAATATCAAAATACCAAACTCAGAGGATACTATCCGTATTACCAATGACATCGGCACGCTGCTTATGGCACTGCATTTTATTCATGAGAGCCTGTTGAAATAAATAGTGGCGTAGCGATGTTGTGCTACAAATCGCCAAGTCCAATATCGTTATGGCCCATAAATATTCCGCCAAACAATCTGGAGGAGATTGATTGATTATTAGCGCTGCCTGTTCTGTTTATGGTGGCTTACCCATTGACGAATTCCTCAACAATGTGTTCGTCATATAAACCTGATATTAGTGATGATAAATAAAGTGTCAGTGTTTGATTTTATTTTCTCGGAGACATTCTCGGAGACATAAGAATGAAAAAGTATTTTTTAGCGTTTTTTTTGGGGTCAGTATTTCTAATTAGCACACCTGCTTCTGCTGAAAATCGTGCTGTAAATATCTATATTGGCAGTATTGGCGTCGCCATAGATAATAACGCCATTCAATCAGTGCGTAAAACGGTAGGTAATGCTATAACTGCGGGTGTCGTAGATAGCTTTATTGTCAGCAGTCCAAAAGTGGGCGGACCGGTGTTAAAAGAAGGTGGATTAACCGCTTGTGTTGAAGAAGGCTATAGTGCGAATGCGAAACAATTTGACCGTTTTGTCTCAACTATAGGGGCTACTCGACATAATAGTGGCACCGTCATTAATGTAGAGATGGCTTTAAGTTGTGCACCAGCTTGCCAGCGGCGGCCTGTGGCGGCATTACTGGTGCAGCGTGTCCAGGGACGCAAGTTTGCGTTGATTTTCCGACAGATCAATGTGATGTAAATAATGGTGGGGCGGATTGCCCTGGGATTTGTGTGAATCAAACGCCGTTATAAGTAGTTGCGCAAAAGTCATCAGCAAATAATATACTGGACACATTGAGTGGCACTGATATGAAATGCGGGTTAATTTCCGCACAATGACTTAATAGAGTGAGTAAATAGATAGTTAGGGGGGTACCCTCCTAACTGCATTAACCGGTTAGCTGTTCTTATAGTGCTTAATCAATACGAAAATCGTATTTTTCCCGATTTTATTTCTAGCATACCAATCACTTGCGCATTGTAACGCGTATTCGCCACCAGGGAACTGGCAGGCTAAAATCATAATAGCCCATCAATATTCCCCTAAAACTGCCTGGGGAAATCCGTAAATAATCAACGTTATCCGCTTTGTTTCTGGCGGATTGCATATCTGCGAATTTACACTACACTTTACCTTTTGTATGAACGTACCAAGAGGAAATTATTGATGAATGTTTTTTTGCACAGAATGAAGTTTTATCCCGTACTGGGTGTTTTTATCGCCATGATGTCGTTTACTTTAATGGTAGAGGCTGATGTCAATAAGGAGGTTGATAAAGATGCTAATGAAAAGGCTTCATCTCTTATAAAAAACAAATCTTTGCTTGGGGTTGGCAGGGCGTCGAAGTTAGCCTATACCACCACGCAGTTTATAAAAGTGGATCAGTTTGGCTACCAAAACGTAGATGAAAAAGTGGCGGTAATCAGTAATCCACAAAAGGGATATAACAATGTAGTTTCTTTTACGCCTGGAAAAATTTATCAAGTAAGAAATTGGGATACAAATGCGGTTGTTTTTACCGGCACACCTGTCTCATGGAAGAATGGTGCGACCCATGACCAAAGTGGTGATAAGGTCTGGTGGTTTGATTTTTCAGCACTGTCTGCACCTGGTTCATACTATGTGTATGATGTTGATAGAAAAGTAGGGTCAGGGCGTTTTGAAATTAATAATACAGTTTATAAGGATGTGATGAAAGCAGCCATGCGCATGCTTTACTACCAACGTTCTGGATTTGCTAAGACCGCCCCGTATGCCGATCCTGGTTATACGGACGGGGAAGCTTACATTCAAGATAAAAAATGCCATTTTTATGACAGCACTAAAATCATGCCCGTCAAAGACCTTAGTGGTGGTTGGTTTGATGCGGGTGATTTTAATAAATATGTCAATTATGCCTGGGATCCAGTTTTAGATTTATTGCTGGCGTATGAGCAAAAACCGACGGTTTGGCGCGATGATTATAATATTCCAGAATCTGGAAATGGCGTGCCAGACATCTTGGATGAGGTTCAGTACGAGTTGAATTGGTTGTTGAAAATGCAAAATGATGATGGTTCAATTTTATCAGTGGTGGGTACTAATCATCATGAAAATGCTAGCCCACCCTCTAAAGATAACAGCGAAAGATTTTACGGTAAGGCTACGACGCAAGCGACTTACGCTGGCGCAGGCATGTTTGCTTTAGCGGCTATTCAATTTGATGCTGTAGGGCAAAAAACCTATGCAGCTACGCTTAAAAAGGCTGCAATCAGTGCGTGGAATTGGGCAAGTTTAAATCCAGGCGTAATTTTTCATAACGATGAAATAAATATTGAAGTAGTCAATGGACAAAAAGTGGAGGTACAAAATTATCTTGCAGCCGGTGACCAGGAAGGCGGCGCACCTGATTGGGCAACAGGCAGAAAGAAATATGCCGCGGCTGTTTATTTATTTGCAGCTACTGGCAATCCTGCTTACCAAGCGTTTATTGATGAAAATTACACAGACAACTTCTCAGACACCGCTGGCGCTACTGCCGATTATATCCCCGAAACGGATGCCTCGCTTTATTACACTAAAACAATAGGCGCCACTGTTGCAGTCAAGAATGATATTTTACAAATGTATGTAAATTCAATGCAAAAAGGGGTGAATAATTACCCGTCAGTAAGCAATAAAACAGATGCCTATAGAGCTTATATAAGTGAATATAATTGGGACACGGGTAAGTGGGAAAGTATTCACAACTGGGGAAGTAATGTAGTAAAGGCACATCAGGCGATTGTGTATTTAAATATGCGGCAATACAATTTAGATTCGGCCAATATCAAAAAATATGACAATGCGGCATCGGGCTTTGTGCATTATTTTCATGGCGTTAATCCTAATTCAAAAACCTATTTAACCAATATGGACAAATATGGTGCCGAGTATTCGGTGAAATCACTTTATCATGCGTGGTTTGGCGCGAATCCTCCGCCAGGGTATGTGCCGGGCGGGCCAAATCAGCATTATAAAAAAAATGCAGATTGCTATTTGCCTAATCCACCTGCCGGTTGCACTTCAAATATAATCGCGCCAGAAGGGCAGCCTCCCCAAAAATCTTGGAGGGATTTTAGTGCAGATTACCCACTTGATTCTTGGACAGTAACTGAACCTCAAATTCTTTCCCAAGGTGCTTATGTTCGGATGTTGTCTAAGTTTTTATGATAATTAGGGGGTGGCGTTAAATTTACTTGAGATGAGCTGACCGAAATGAGGTGGAAGCCATTTTTCCAAGCTTAAATACTAAATTTGTTGCGGTTATTTTAAGCTTGAATTTCGCTCAATAAGGGGATTTGCGCGTGCTAAGTTGAGCATTTTCCAAATGCGCTTGTTCAAAGTTGGTTGAGCCGCCATAATCGAAATTCATTGCCGAGGCGCTGAACAGGAACCGCTTAGCTAAGCCTAAGGTAAGTTTAAACGGCAGATTGGTAGGATTCATTATCTAGGGGAAGATTAAGCTATAGAAATCGCAAAAATCATAAAGGCGGGTTTTAGGTTTCCTGATTAGTAAGATGCTTCAGCCAACACCGTCATACTGGCAGGGATGCCAGTATCCAGTCACATGGATGTGGATGCATGACTTGGTATAGGGCTTAAATCGAGCGCAATGTATCTGGATTGTGCCGTCCTTGGCTCTGGATTCCGGCTTCCCTGCCGGAATGACGGTTTTTTTGACGTTAGCTGAAGCATCTTTATAATCAGGTTAGGTTTTAAAACTCGCCTTTCTTTAAGTTCGGCTTGGTTAAGCTGTTAGGGATAAATAATTTTAGGCTGAAAAAAGGCCGCAGGATGTTGTGGATCGAATTCGGCCTGTTTGGCATGGGTTGGGCTGGATTCTTGTGCAGGTGTCTTGGCATTAGTAACTGCGGCAGTGTCTATAAATACTACTTTAGGTTCAAAATTTGCTGCTGGGTATTGAATATCAGTCTGGGCAAATGTAGTTAAAGGGCTTAAAGCGATGCTCAAAATGATAGCGGAAAAGCGGGCAGATTTACGCATAAATGATTAGCTCCTAAAAAAGGGATGAAGAGGCATTGTTTGGTCTTGAATTATAACGTGCTACATTTTAAAGTATCTGGTATTTTTAAGGATTACGCAACTGTTTTTATTGGGTAAAAGCGGGGGATGGTGAGTGTTTTAAGTGATGTTGGCATTAATGATTAAGGGATCAAAAATTTTGCGGCTTAGATGATAAATGCCGGTGTACAAAGCCCTTAAACGAAACTACCGACCCAGCGTTTGCTGTGCTACGATGCACCTATATCTTTAAATTAGGAGGCTTTATAA
>JABFRM010000124.1 GCA_013141155.1 Methylococcaceae bacterium
CGCTGCCTATCGGTAAGCCTCTGTATTTCACCTACGCGTTGCTCCGGCTCAACACCCGGCCCTGTGCAGCTATCGGGGACTAAAAATCATCACTTCGCTATCGCTCCGTTTCCATGATTTTCAGCGGTTGTGCCACCCCCCTAATGTACATATAATTGTTGCCATATGCATCTTGCATTCCATTACCAACTGGCCCTTTTAACTCTTGGTCGTTAAAAAAAACCTTGCCGATGCCATCAGTATCAAAAATAGTGTCGCCGTTGTTAGCATAGTAAGTGTCGAAGCCAGTGCCGCCTTGAAGTTTATCATTTCCTTGCCCCCCTTCCAGATAATCGTCACCTGTGTTACCCCATATGAAGTCATCACCATCCCCACCTAAAAGCTTATCACTAAATATGCCACCGCTTAGATCATCATCACCCTCACCACCGATGTAGGTGATGCCGTTTTGAACGTAACCTGAAATACCGTATGACGTAACGCCGGGGGCTATATCGAATCCCGGTCTTGGTACTGTTCCATTAATTTGATCGCCTTGGAGCGAGCCATAGAGGATGGGTTTATTGTCGGCATCCAGAAAGCGGGTTGAACCACTATCAAATAATTGCTGGGTAAATTGCAATCCATTTGCAGCAATAGTTGCCAAAAGACTAGGATTCGGCAGCACCGCAGTTGAAGCGGCATTTGTATAATCCTGATAAGTAAACGTATCCTTCAATGTCCTGACACCATCGAAGGATATAACCACTGTTCGACCAATTCCCGATGGATCGACCAGAGGCTCTAAAGCAAAATTGACCAACTTGGAAAATCCAGAATCTGATTTGAAATCAAAATCTTCTGTATTTGCATTTTTGCTAAAAGGTACAATCGCAAAATCTTTTATATAACGATTACCATTCGCCTCTACAACAAACTTGGCATTTTCGTCAATTTGAAATGCGGTTGATTCCCAAATATAGGCGCGTTCCAGATAATTATCTGCACCATCATCATAGAGCGACTGTTGAAGCCCAACCCAGCCTATCTCTGTGCCAAATGCTGCAAACAATTCAGTTTTTGTATAGTACGGCTTTTCAGGTGTATTGGCTTGTAAGTGTACTGCTTGAGAAGTAAAAAATTGTTGAATAAGATCAAACTTTGCAGGCGAGGCAAATCGACCTGGGCCAGTTGTCATGTATTCGTTCATGTCAACACTTATGTTTTTCGGGTCTGATGGACGAATGAGGCTTTCATTTTCAAGATTAGCGGGTAAAGTTTTAGTACCATACAGGTAGAGATTTGTTACTTCAGCCGCAGTTAATAAACTCATGTTGTTTTTCCTTTAATAAAAAATTTATGCTTAACCTAATTCCCAAACCAATTCACCACAGTTACTGATGCTTGGGAAAATCTCTAATAGTTTGGTTTGTATGATGCCTTCGTTATTTTGGTATCGCAGCAAATACCTAATTCCTACAACTGAGGATTTATGTCCGGTCAGGCGATTCCAGCAACCAACTGTATCGCCTTCCCCTCCAATCGTTTTGTAGTTTGTAGTTACTTGGCAACAATTTGGATTTATTGTGAAAAATTCAGCAATATCATGATATGGAATGGGGTTTTCTGGCCAAGTTTTAACGGTTTTCCATTGTCGAATTCCATTATGCGTACTTAGTTGTTCGTGAACATCTCCTAGTTTTGGATATCTAACTAAAATTTCTTGTACTACAATTTTAATTTTCTCTTCATCAGATAAAAAACGTGACTGGTTATAACAAAATCCAAAATAATTTAGGCCTAAAATAATGGACAGCAAACTAGCCAAAACTAATTTGAAGAAATTTTTTTTAATACATGAAATCATAATGGGATACCTGTGCTATGGAGGTAGATATTTGCTATTTTTTCTGCTGTAAGTATGCTCATTTTTATGTCTCAAAAGTAATCAATCGTAAATTATATAAAAAGGTTCAATCAAAAAAACTCCATGCTTTTCCGCAATTACTAACTCCAATAGCACTCGTAGCCTTATCTTCAGGTCTTATATCGCCCTTATCTTCTAATACATAAACGCAAGTAGATAAATTCCCTATCGGTCTATTTATCCCATCCTCAATGCCAGATAGACAATCATTTGAAACAAAACAACAATTTGGATTGTATGCAAGAAAATCTTCAACACTTTGATAATCATGAAGACCCTTAAAACCTCGATTAAGAGCATAAGCCACCGCTATATGGGTTTGTTCATTATCAGTAAGATAATGATGTTTTGCGAAACAATATCCAGAAACATTCAAACCACCCCATAAAGTAAAAAAAGCAAGTACTATAGTTATTAAATTATCCAATCTATGTGAATTATTTGATGTATCAAGAATGCTTTTACTTCTACTTTTAATATTCATCCATAACAATTGCATCGCAATAGATAACCACAGCAAACCGACTGCGAAGACACCGACAGTTAAAAAATATAATGCCCCCAATCCGAAGAGCAATATAAATAACCATCGCAGTATTTTCAGTTCGCCAGTTTGGTTGCTAATGACAAAAAGCAACGATAGAGGTAAAACTATCGCAATCCAAGAAAAGCCACTAAATATTGTTTTGCTGATTAATATCCAAATTTTTTCGGCAATAAAAAACATTGATGCCCAAGAAAGAAACTTCAAAAAAAACACTGACAGCCCAATAATAAATTTCATATCTATCTCTTAAAATCAAAAAGGCCGTAAGGCGCAATAACCAACGGGCATTGCGCCGTATATAGTGGACCCCGAAATCAGGACAATAGTTTAAGCTATAGCCTGTCATGAAAAAGGGTCAACAATGAGCGAAAGCAAGCGGAAGATATTCACAAGTGCCGAAAAGGCCAAAGTTGCCTTGGCGGCG
>JABFRM010000026.1 GCA_013141155.1 Methylococcaceae bacterium
GCCATGAGTATCCCAAATGAATATATTATCCAAAATAATCAATCCCAGGAGGAGCGATGAGTGAATTTTTCCACGAAGGTAGCCGACAATTGCAAGACCAATTTGAGACTCGACCCATGGCTGATCGTCTTGTTGAGGCGATTGTCACCCATCAGATTAGCCCCGAAGACAAGGCATTTATCGAAGCGCAGAACATGTTTTTCCTTGCCACCGTTGATCAGGAAGGGCATCCCAACTGTTCCTATAAAGGCGGCAGCGTCGGATTGGTCAAGGTGATTGATGAATATACGCTGGCTTTCCCGCTGTATGATGGCAACGGCATGTACCTGTCGGCTGGCAATGTATTGGTCAATCCACATGTCAGCCTGTTGTTTATGGACTTTCAGCGACAAGCCCGTTTGCGTTTAAACGGCAGTGCTTTTGTACAGGAAAATGAGCCGCTATTGACCCACTGGCCTGAGGCGGAAATGGTCTTGCGGGTAAAATTGCGCGAAATGTTTCCCAATTGCCCCCGTTACATTCATAAAATGGCGCTGGTGGAAGAGTCATCATTTGTACCGAAACAGCACTGCGAAACTCCCGTGCCGCCTTGGAAACGCTTGGAAGCTGTAGCGGACGTATTGCCACCGCGTGATGCACATTTGGCAGGTCATGAGCAAGATGCCGCAGCGGCATTAAATCGCAAGTAGCGCTATCTTGTTTGTGGGGTGTTTTATAGGTTGGCGATGGCCTTAAAAAGCCCATGCCTAAGCTAACCCCGCCATTGAATCAGTCATTGATTTTCAATCCCGTTTATATCCGAAATAGTAGGCATATAAAACGCATTGAGGCATAACCGTTGCGTGTGGCGTTAAAATAAAAATCACAGAAAAGTTAAAACATTGATGAGAATTAGATAAAATAGCCACACTTTAATCGTTCCGGTACGTTAAACTGCTGTGTAAACAAATACGGCTTAACATCACTAGAACCTCATATAACTACGCTATGGATCTGAAATTTCTCAACTTTGAACAGCCGATTGCTGAATTACAAACCAAAATAACCGAGCTACACCGTGTGGAACGGGAAAATGACGTTGATATTTCCGATGCGGTAAAACAACTGGAACAAAAGTGCCAAACCTTGACTGAGTCTATTTTTGCAGACCTTAGCGATTGGCAAATTTCGCAGTTATCCAGGCATCCAGGGCGTCCCTATACGCTGGATTATATTGAACACATGTTCACTGATTTTGAAGAACTACATGGTGATCGCACCTATGCGGACGATCCGGCGATAGTCTGCGGATTGGCTCGATTGCAGGGTATCCCGGTAATGATCATCGGCCACCAAAAAGGCCGTGACACTAAAGATAAAATTTACCGTAATTTTGGTATGCCCAGACCTGAGGGCTATCGTAAAGCCTTGCGTATGATGAAGATGGCGGAACGTTTTCATTTGCCTATCATTACTCTGATTGACACGCCTGGCGCATATCCCGGTATTGGCGCAGAAGAACGCGGTCAAAGTGAAGCGATTGCACGCAATTTGTTTGAAATGGCGCAACTTAAAACGCCGATTATCTGCACAATTATCGGTGAAGGCGGTTCCGGCGGCGCGTTGGCAATTGGCGTGGGAGATCGGTTAATTATGTTGGAATACAGCACTTATTCGGTGATTTCACCGGAAGGGTGTGCGTCTATTCTTTGGAAAAGCGCCGATAAGTCGCAACTTGCTGCCGAAGCCATGGGCATTACCTCTGATCGTGTGCGTGAGCAGGGCTTGCTGGATGAAGTGGTGCGTGAACCTTTAGGCGGTGCGCATCGCGATTTTGGCTTAACGGCGCTGAACTTACAAATGGTGATTGTGCGGCATTTGGGAGAATTACAACAATTGTCACTGGATGACATGTTAGCCAGCCGCTATCAACGGCTGATGAATTATGGCGCTTTTATGGAAGAAGTTAAATAATCACGCAATGGCTCTTCCTCTCTCGCAACGGCGCCATACAGGTAACATTCAGCTAAGCTATGTTATTTGTATGGCGATTATTACGCGGACAACGCGACAACTCCATCCCACTTTTTTATGCTTATGAAGACTATCTCGCAATCCTGTAGACCTTTATGCACGATTATTAATATGCTTGCCTTTAAAGCGCTATTGCTCTACGCAACGCTGAGTTTTTCTGCTGCTGTTAGTGCCGATGATTCAATATGCAGCGGCAATAAAGCTGCTTTTGCTGCAAATACCGGCAGGGTGTGTTTACCGGTGGTGGAAGTGCCGACAGCTTCCGGCACATTTTATTATAAGGCGCAGTTACAGTTAATTGGCGGCTCAAATCCTTTGCGGTTTACCCTGGTCAGCACCACAGAAATTGCGTCGCCGGGCTTTAGTAATGCGTCGTTTTCGACAAGCTCTGGCGTATTAACGATACCTGCGGTTGAATTGCCTGAGGCTTTCGGCACCAATCGCTATGCCGTTAGTTTACAGTTGCTGCCAAATACCGTTCAGACTGAATTTCAACTCAGCCCCAACGTTGCAGTGGTTATTAGCCCTGATTACGTGGAAGGTAAAACCTGGAAACCCTACGTTAACCTGATAAATTATGAGAAAGATGCGCTGAATAATTTAGGCTATGCGCAAGTTTATACCGGATTAGCGGTTGCTGTATATGACTTTGGCGTCAAGTCAGTTGGTGCGTGGGATTTAAAAGAGACGGCCGATCTGGGATCGGGTATGCAGGCTGGTGTGTATGTCAATAGAGACTCAAACGAAGTAACGTTGGCTTTTCGTGGCACTGAATTTTGCATTAACTTTTTTTCATGTTCAGTCAAGGAGTCTTTAAAAGATGAATTAGCAGATGCTGAACTGACTCAAGGACATGATTCGGGACAATTTGATGATGCGTTTAAATTTGCCCAGCAAATACTTAATAGCTATCCCGGTCGTAAAATTACGGTCACTGGACATTCCTTAGGCGGCGGACTGGCGCAAGCCGTGGGGGCTTCGTTTCAATTGGAAACCTACGCCTTTAACTCTTCACCAGTGCCCAATAACTTTTTCGATGCGCATTCGGTCAAACAATTCAATGATGCTTATGCCAAAATCATTCATGTTATTTCTGATATTCACGACCCTATCTCAACGCCTAATCATCTGAGTAAAGTTTATGCGGACGCATCCTATGTTACGCCTGTTGTCGTTTTCGATTTTGATAAAAAAGCAATTGCCCCTAGTTATGAAACCTCGTTAGATTCAATTCGTTTTAATAAGCATAGTATGGATACCTTACGCGACAATATTGCGACGGTAATGCAGATTTACAAAGCGGGTTGGTAAGCTTTGCCAGCACTGGACTAAGGTAATATAGCCGATGAACAACGTTGCTCTGTATGATCTTATTGAATCCATGTCCGCGCTCATTCGTTCCGAAGAGCGGCGGCGTTGTTCAGCCGTTGGGCTGCAATTAGTCCATTTGCAAGTGTTGCATTATCTTTCGCGCTGTAATCGCTACAGTGATGTTCCGGCTGCCTTAAGTTTATATCTTGGTGTAACACGGGGAACCATTTCACAGACTTTGCTCTTGCTGGAAAAAAAAGGCTTTATTGCTAAAACCGCAGATAAAAAAGATGGTCGCGTGGTGCATTTACACTTGTTGCCCGCAGGAAAAGCAATAGTAGAGCAAGCCAGGCCGACTGATTTACTGGATCGGGCAGAAAGAATTTTGCAACAAAGTGATTTAACCCTGGATAGCCAAGCTTTTTCGCAAGCACTTATGGCTTTGCAAAAAGCCAATCATGGGCAAAGTTTTGGCTTATGCAGGACTTGCAAGCATTTTACACGTATCAAACCCGACCAATTTCAGTGTGGTTTAACCCTGGAAGCCTTAAGTACCGAAGATAGCCAAAAAATTTGCCAAGAACATAGTCTGGTTGCAGATGATCCTATTTGAGCCTTATAAACATGGTATGCCCAGCAGAATTCAGAAACGTATTGTTTGATTCAGGTATACTTAGCCGTTTTTAATTGGCAAATATATGAGACCTAGTGGACGTAATCCTGATCAACTGCGCGAAATTAAATTCACTTGCGGTTTCACCAAACATGCCGAGGGTTCAGTGCTGGTTGAGTTTGGCGATACCCGCGTACTCTGTACCGCCAGCGTAGATAACAATGTACCGCGCTTTTTAAAAGGTAAGGGCGAAGGCTGGGTAACCGCAGAATACGGCATGTTGCCACGCTCTACCCACACCCGCATGTATCGCGAAGCAGGGCAGGGCAAGCAAGGTGGACGCACCCTGGAAATTCAACGGCTCATTGGTCGCTCTTTACGTGCCGCAGTCGATTTAACGGCGCTCGGTGAAAATACCATAACCATTGATTGCGATGTCTTACAAGCCGATGGCGGCACCCGCACTGCGGCGATCACCGGTGGCTTTGTGGCACTGTCATTAGCCATCGACAACTTGCTGAAAACCAAAAAAATCAAAAAAAATCCTTTGCATGGACAAGTTGCCTCGGTTTCAGTAGGTATCTATAAAGGCGTGCCGATTCTGGATTTAGATTATGCAGAAGACAGCCAAGCCGAAACCGATATGAATGTGGTGATGAATGACGCAGGCGCTTTTATCGAAGTGCAAGGCACCGCAGAAGGTCATGCGTTTAGGAAAGAAGAACTAGACGCTATGCTGGCACTCGCCGGTGACGGCATTAAAGATTTGTTAGCTAAACAACAGTTTGCATTAGCCAATCATCCGCGCTGAACTTAAGCCCTTATACAAAACAATAGGCGGTATGGTTTCCTCTCTTTGAAAAAGAGGGGTTAGCAGCATAAGTATCTACACAAGTTAAGTTCTCCGGCATCCCTGCCGGAATGACGTGCTTTGAAAATTGTGTAGATACTTATGGGTTAATAGGGGGTGTATAAATACCAGCCTCTTACGTTATTTTTAGTCAACCCCGTTAGTTGTTATGTCGGCATTATCCGCTGTCCCTATTTTATACAGCTTTCGCCGTTGTCCTTATGCGATGCGCGCACGGCTGGCTATTGCGTACGCGGGCATTGCTGTCACCGTGCGAGAGATCAAATTAAGCGCTAAGCCCCAGTCGATGCTAGACATTTCACCGAAAGGTACTGTGCCCGTGTTGCAGCTTAGAGATGGCACGGTGCTTGATGAAAGTTTGGACATTATGAACTGGGCGTTACAGCAAAACGATCCTGAACATTGGTTAGAAAAACCGTGGCGGCAAACTGCCGAAGCCTTGATTCAGCAAAATGACGGGGCGTTTAAATATTGTTTAGATCGCTACAAATATCCTGACCGCTATCCTGAATATCCTGCGCGGCATTATCGGCAACAAGGCGAATTATTTTTAGCCGAACTTGAACGCCGCTTAACGCAAACACCGTATCTGTGCGGCGAGCATTTTTCCCTCGCCGATGCTGCTATCGCGCCGTTTATCCGCCAATTTGTGGCGGTTGATTCGGCATGGTTTGCACATGCTGCTTATCCTGTATTGCAACAGTGGTTAAGCAACTTTTTAGCCACCCAACTTTTTGCGGCGGTGATGGTAAAGTATCCACTTTGGATGCCTGATCCCTTAGTAACCGAGCCGCCGCTATAGTCGCCGCAGGCTTGTATGCTTGAACGTCCTGCTAGGAAGAAGCGGCGCCTTGGGTTAACTGTGCAGGGTCTAACAATCGCTCCAACTCAGCACGACTCAACGCCGTCATTTCCGCCGCCACGTCAATAATCGGACGACCTTGTTTATAGGCAGCTTTCGCTATTTCCGCTGCTTTTGCATAGCCAATAATCGGGTTTAACGCTGTGACCAGAATCGGATTTTTAGCTAATGCCTGATTGAGATTGTTCTCTCGCACCGTAAAGCCTGCAATGGCTTTACCTGCGAGTAAATGGCTAACATTGCCGAGTAATTCGATACTTTGTAGGATGTTATAAGCAATCACCGGCAACATGACATTGAGTTGAAAAGACCCCGATTGCCCAGCGATAGTAATAGTCGCGTCATTGCCAATCACTTGTGCAGCAACCATCGCGGTCGCTTCGGGAATCACCGGATTGACTTTGCCGGGCATAATGCTGCTACCAGGTTGCAAAGCAGTTAATTCAATTTCACCTAAACCGGCTAAGGGGCCGCTGTTCATCCAGCGCAGATCATTGGCGATTTTCATTAAGCTCACGGCAATGACTTTCATCTGCCCTGATAATTCCACCATCGCATCTTGCGTGGCGAGGCTTTCAAAAAAAGAATCGTTAGGCGTGAAGGCTAAGCCGGTTTCTTTGGCGAGATTTTCTGCAAATTTAACCGCAAATTCAGGGTGTGCGTTAATGCCCGTACCTACCGCTGTGCCGCCTTGGGCGAGCTTATACACGCGAGGCAGAGTTGATTGAATACGCGCGATACCGTTACGAATTTGCAAGCCCCAAGCGCCCAGTTCTTGGCTTAAACGAATCGGCATGGCATCCATTAAATGCGTGCGTCCCGTTTTGGTGATGTGATTAACGCTCAGTGCTTTCGTTTCGATAACCGCCGCCAAATGTTGTAAGCCGGGCAATAAGCAACGTTGACATTCCAACGCGGCGCTCACATGAATCGCGGTGGGGATAACATCGTTGCTGCTTTGCCCCCGGTTGACGTGATCATTCGGGTCAACCGGTAACTGCGCGATTTTGCTGGCGAGCGTAGCGATGACTTCATTTACATTCATGTTAGTGCTGGTCGCAGAACCCGTTTGAAACACATCAATCGGAAATTGATTCGTGTGTTGCCCTGCAATAATCTGGTCTGCCGCCGCCATGATGGCATTACCGCGTTGTTCGTCCAGCTCACCCAGCGCGATATTTACCTCAGCGGCGATCTTTTTGATCAGCGCCACGGTTTTGATGAATGCAGGCGGCATAGTTAAACCACTGATGGGGAAATTCTCCACCGCGCGTTGAGTTTGTGCAGCGTATAACGCGGTGACGGGGACATTCAATTCACCCATGCTGTCTTTTTCTAGTCGATATTCAGTCATGTCTTAATGCCTCTATAAATGTGGTGACATTGGTTTGGTCAAAAGGCCAGTCCAAGTCTTGTTGGGTTTCGGGATGGTATAAAACAGGAATGCGCGTGGCATATTTTGGCTGCCATTCGGGGAATTCCGCAATATCTATGTGTTCGATCAATAAATCAATATTATCTGCTTGGCACTGCGTGACGATGGCGAATGCCTGTTCACAAAGATGGCAGGCGGATGTTTCAAGTAGAATGAGATGGATTTTAGGCATGAGGCGAATTTAACTCTGAAGTGCAATTCTAGTATTCATGCAGCCTGCCGTTTGTCATCGCCAAAAAATACCGCATGAGGTATTTTGTAGTTTAGCGTTTTAAGCGTGTCTTGTTTATTAAAAAGTTGTCTTGATCGCAACGCTTCAATAGAACGAAATTCCGCGTTACCAGCTTTAATATTCGTTTTTCTTGCGGTAAGCACATCCCCATGCCACTCAGGAGATTTGACCTCAGTATTTTCATGGATAAGAGAATCCAAAATGGCTTCCATTGTTTGCAACCGTTCAACGTTGCTCATTTTGGTTATTTTAATTGTATTCATTGTCATGAATGCCCCCGCATATTTGCCCTTGGACTTAAGTTAGAATCGCCTGCTAATAACCAAATGATGCGCATGGGTATCAAGCAATAAATTCACGGCATATAATCCTTAAAATCCTCTAAGGGTTCATCAAAGTCATCAGCCATTTTAAATACACCCTCGCACTGTTAAAGCATTATCATAGCCTTGCTACCATGTCGATGGAAGCTAAAAAATCTATATTTTTATTAAAACCAGCCGATGGTGCAATAGGTGCTCATTTTCAAGCAGTATTAAAATGTGATGAACATTTTGAAGCATTAACTAAAAAGATATTAACTAAAGCAATTTAGCAGGTAAGGGGGTATCATGTTTCGCAAACTGCATTGAGCTACTTGCCAGTTGAAGCATACCTTGACTTGGCTGAAAGACGGCAAAGTTCATATTGATTACCGCCCCGTACATCTGTATACCTTAACTGACGAAGTTGAGATGATTCCACCGAAAGAGAGGGTTTACTAATGGTTGAGTTCGCGCTCCCTAAAAATTCAGTCATCCAAAAAGGCAAAACTTTTGCAGCGGCAGCCGACGCCAAAAACCTGCGCCGGTTTAACGTTTATCGCTGGAATCCAGACGAGGGTGAAAATCCCCGTATTGATACTTATGAAATTGACATGGATCACTGCGGCCCAATGCTGCTGGATGCTATTTTGAAAATTAAAAATGACATCGACAGCACCCTCACTTTCCGGCGCTCCTGCCGTGAGGGCGTATGCGGTTCTTGCGCCATGAATGTCAACGGCAAAAATACGCTGGCTTGCACCAAAGCCATTGCCGATTACCCTGACACCATCAATATCTACCCCTTGCCACACATGGCGGTGGTGAAAGATCTGGTAGCGGATATGACGCATTTTTATGAACAATACGCCTCAATCAAGCCTTGGCTGGAATCCAAAACCCCAGCTCCAGAGACCACAGAACGCTTGCAAAGCAAGGATGATCGCGCCAAACTCGATGGCTTGTACGAATGCGTGCTCTGTGCCTGCTGCTCCACCAGTTGCCCCAGTTACTGGTGGAATAGTGACAAATATTTAGGCCCTGCGGTGTTGTTGCAAGCGTATCGCTGGCTGGTTGACAGCCGCGATGAAAATACCGATGCTCGTTTAGAAGAACTGGACGATGCGTTTAAGCTGTATCGCTGCCATACCATTATGAACTGCACTGACACCTGCCCCAAAGGTTTAAACCCAGCCAAAACTATTGCGGAAACCAAAAAACTATTAACGCAAAAACACTTGAAATGAGCGATGTTGCCAAACTGCGCTGGCAATGTCGGCGTGGTACGCTGGAATTAGATAAGTTGTTGCTGCATTATCTGGAAAAAGCCTATCAACAAGCCAATGGTGAAGAACAAGCATTATTCAAAACTTTATTGCACTTGGAAGACCGTGATCTATTAGCGTATCTACTGGGCGATCAGCAACCGGCAGCAGACAATTTGCGTTTTTTAATCAACAAAATACGCAACGCAAAAAGCGGGCAATAATATCAGCTTAATCCTACAAAAAATTGACGTAAATACTGTAAAATTAAGCATTATTTATAGATCCTACACCGCAATTTCTGACATCAGATTAAAATCTGCATGCAGTTGAGTAACCCTAAGCTAAGGAACCACCGTGACTAACGCAGTATACAAGCCGTTATTGAGCATCATTTTAGTTTTGACGTTTGCTGGTTGTGCAAACAATCCTAGCAGTTCGGAAGACCTATACACCAGCCGCCAATTCCCCAAAGCCAGTCCCATTAAAGCAACCAAACCAAAGCCTAATGCCCCCTACACTGCCCCTGCAAATACGCCCACTGATAACCCCATTCACAGCAATTATGCTCAGCGCTTTGAAGTGCAAAGCTTTATTCAGCAAATGGTGCATGAACATGGATTTTCGCAACAATATTTAACCGAACTCTTCACAGAAGCGCAGCAATTACCTTCCGTCATTCGCCTGGAAACGGGTGCCGATCATACACCCGGCCCACCGAAACCGCATTTGGGTAGTTGGTCACGTTATCGCGCGAAGTTTCTGACCGAAGAACATATTAAAAATGGTGTGGATTTTTGGACTGAAAACGCTACCGCTATTCAAAACGCCAGCAACACCTATGGCGTTGATCCAGAATATATCGTCGGCATTATTGGCGTAGAAACATTCTTTGGGCGTAATATCGGTAAAACCTGCGTTTTTGACGCCTTAACCACCTTGGCTTTTGATACCCAAAGACGCGCACCTTATTTTAGGACTGAACTGGAACACTTTTTATTAATGACCCGCGAAGAAGGCTATCAACCCCGCCAACTGGTTGGCTCTTGGGCAGGCGCAATGGGCTTGGGGCAATTTATGCCCAGCAGTTTTCGACGATTAGCAGTGGATTTTGACAAAAATGGTAGACGGGATTTATGGCAACCGCATGATGCCATCGGCAGTGTTGCGCATTATTTTTCAAAAAATGGTTGGCAATTCAATAGCCCTGTAGCCGAACAAGCTTTCGGTGGTACTGACAAATCAACGATTGATTTGAGCACCTACGAAGGCGATGAATATTGGCAAACTTTCCCTAATTTCAAAGTGATTAAACGCTACAACAACAGCAAAAAATACGCGATGGCAGTACATCAATTAGCACAGGCCATTAAAGGACGCTTATCGCTGTCACGATCATACAACTAACCTCAGCTCTACCTACAAATATTAACGTAAAGGCAATCAATCTTGATAAAAACCACAAATTAATTTATGGGTACGACTAGATTTTCCAAGTTTTTATCCAACTATTATTTAGCCCCATCATTGGCTTTTAGTGCTTTTGCATTAAGCCTTTTGGGGTTGAAATTATGGCAGATTGGCGCTTATGGTAATGCCACACCTTTTTGGGATCAATGGGGTGTTGAAGCACAATTATTATATAAACCTTTTTTAGAGGATTCGGGGAACTGGCTAGACTTATTATCCCCTCATAATGAGCATCGTATGCTCACCAGTCGTTTGCTTGCACTGATGCTGCTAATCGTTAATGGTATTTGGAACCCCCTGCTTCAGATGGTGGTTAATGCCATCCTACATATTGTTACACTCGGATTTTGCATTGCCATACTTACGCGCGTCATTGGACGTAAGCATTTGCCATCCCTATTGCTCTTCGCGCTCATTTTATTTGGTTTTCCTTACGCTTGGGAAAACACCTTATTGGGTATTGGGTCGCAATTTTATTTTGTGTTGTTGTTTAGCGTAGCTGCACTCTGGCTTACCATCAATCATCCGCCGCTGTCTATTTACTGGTGGAACGGTTTGGGCTGTGGGGTTTTAGCGTTTTTTTCGGTGGCCTCAGGCGTGTTGGTTTTCGCGGTTTCAGCTTTTATTGGCGCTTGTTTTTACGGGTTAGGGCTGCGTAAAACTAACCGACAAGTGCTGGGGGTAACGATTCTGTTAGGTTTTTTTTTGTTAGGTGTTGGCTTTACCCCAACCGTACCACACCATGCTGCCTTAAAAGCGACTTCATTTTTACAGTTTTATGAGGCATTAATGGCCGTTCTTAGCTGGCCAATGCCCGCAAATATTGGCCCAACCCTTATCCGTAACTTACCGGCTTTGATTTTTACAGGGATTATGTTTTGCAAACATCCCGCATCGGATGATCGAAAATGGTTTTTGTTCGGACTGGTTGTATGGGTGCTGGCGCAATCCGTAATCAGTGCTTATGCTCGCGCGGTCTTTAATCTTTCTTCCCGTTATTTGGATTTTTTTGCAATTAACATCCTCGTCAACTTAAGCTGTTTAATTGCGTTAGCTCAAGATTTTAAATATAAGCACTCCGGCTGGGTAATGATGAGCGTCGGCTTATGGGCGCTCACAGTTTTAATTTATGTGGGGATCAGCACACATGACCGCACTTGGGAATTGATTAAAAAACATAACACCGGGATCACCCAAGAGATCAACACGCGAAATTATGTGGCAACTGGTGATTTTAACTATTTAAAAAATAAGCCCTTATTAGACATCCCTTTTCCCCACGCCGAAAGTTTGGCAGCCATACTGTCTTCACCTACCATTCAAAAAATCCTGCCCGCCAATATCCGCAAGCCTTTAAAGCATACTACTAACGAAAGCATTCCTGCCGATGCTTTTGTGCTTAACGGTTTTCCTCCTGCGGCACCCAAACGCAGTGATTTAACCTTAGGGAGTTATAGTAGGCAAGGCAATATTGCGACAGGAAAAGCATTAATACGCTTTGAGAGTAATGCGCAAAGCGACTTGATAGCAATACCCGTATCTGGGTATCCGCTCAGTCGCGATATGAAACTTGAGGTTGAGCAAAATGGGCAATTTATTCCGGTTAAGTTGAAATTCAATCCAAATGAATCTTGGGGCGTAGCGTATGTAACAATGGGTAACGGAGACTTTTCCATTCACCTTGCCGACTACAGCAAGACAGCCTGGTTAGCGATTGGCTCACCTGTTGTAATGGGTAGGTTCGATGTGTTTATCAATCGTTTGCTGGCACACTACACTGCGTTCATTATGCTGGGTTTTGTTTTCAGTCTGTTAACGGGGCTATTGTTGCTAAAGCAACCCTTACTTATTCAGCCCCCCTCTTTGGAAAAGAGCAGTTAGGGAAAGTTTTAATGCTTCGGCAGCAAGGTCGCGTAAAGGTGTTATCTGAATACCGCGATTACTATCCAAGTCGATAATAAGTCGTGAATTTAAGCTTAAGTTTTCAAGTATAACGGCGCAGGCTTAATCGCTTTCCTGACTTTAAACAAATGCCCGAAAACTTTAGCCTAGCTACTTAACGGTGAACCAGATTAAGCCATTATTCTATATAATGGGTTCAGGGTACTTTGCCCAAAAGACCTTGATTATCTACACAAGGTACAAAGCACGTCATTCCGGCATCCATGCCGGAATGACGGTAAACTATACTTGTGTAGATATTTATGCCAAAAGACATGCTACGTTACACGCCAATAAAACCCAAGCGATTTTAATAGCGCTGAATTTATTTAGACAATTTTTTACAGGATAAATACGCCAACCCATGCCATTATTACGCTTAACCAATGTCTCCATCGCTTTTGGAACCCATGCTTTACTTAAAAATGCCGATTTTCAGTTAGACGCAGGTGAGCGCGTTGGCTTATTAGGGCGTAATGGCGAGGGGAAATCTACCTTGATGAAGATCATTGCCGGTAATGTCCATGCCGACCACGGCGAAATTTGGCAACAGCCGGAGCTAAAATTGGCGTGGCTGGAGCAGTCGCCCGTGTTAACCAGTGATATGAGCATTTACGATGCTGTAGCGAGTGGCTTGGGCGATTTAGGGAAATGGATTGCCCGTTATCATCATTTATCGCTGCACATGCAATTTGATGACGAGCAGGCTTTAAAAGAGCTAGGTGATTTACAACATGAACTGGAATCACACAACGGCTGGCATTTTCAGCAGCGGGTTGAATCCACCTTAAGCCGTTTGGATTTACCGCCAGATGCAATGGTCAGCAGCCTCTCAGGGGGCTGGAAACGTCGCGTTGCACTGGCACAGGCATTAGTCATAGATCCCGAAGTCTTGCTGCTGGACGAACCTACCAACCATTTAGACTTGGAAAGCATTACCTGGCTTGAAGAACAACTCTTGAATTTTCAGGGCGCGGTATTATTCGTTACCCATGATCGTTCTTTCTTACAAAAACTGGCTACGCGCATTGTCGATTTAGACCGTGGACAATTAGTCTCCTGGCAAGGTAACTACGAAGATTATCTACGTCGGAAAGCCGCAGCACTGGAAGATGAAGCCAATCAAAATGCCGAATTTGATAAAAAACTGGCAGCAGAAGAGGTGTGGATTCGTCAAGGCGTGAAAGCACGTAGAACCCGTAACGAAGGGCGGGTGCGGGCATTAAAACGGTTGCGTGACGAGCGCTCCGAACGCCGTAACGTCCAGGGAACCAGTAAATTAACCTTGGATAGGGGCGACTCTTCGGGCAAGAAAGTCATTGAAGCGGTGGATGTTAGTTTTGCTTATGACAACAAACCTATCGTTAAAAACTTTTCAACGCTTATTCAGCGCGGCGACAAAATCGGTCTAATTGGCCCAAACGGTGCGGGTAAATCGACCTTACTGAAATTGCTGTTAAAAGAACTCGAACCTGATAGCGGTGTGGTGGAGCAGGGAACGCGTTTACAAGTCGCGTATTTTGACCAATTACGCGAACAGCTTGATCCGGAAATGACAGTTGCCGACACTGTGGCGGATGGTAATGAGTTTGTCGAAATTGCCGGTAACCAACGGCATGTGATGTCTTATTTGAGTGATTTTTTATTTGCCCCTGCAAGGGCGCGTTCGCCGGTAAAAATCTTATCCGGTGGTGAACGCAATCGCTTATTACTGGCGCGGTTATTTACCAAGCCCGCTAACCTCATCATTATGGACGAACCCACCAATGATTTGGATTTAGAAACCTTGGAATTATTGGAAGAAAAGCTGGTGGATTACGAAGGCACCTTGCTGGTCGTAAGCCATGACCGCGCGTTTTTGGATAATGTCGTCACCAGCGTTTTGGTGTTTGAAGGGGAGGGCGTGATTAATGATTATGTTGGGGGCTATTCTGACTGGTTGGCCTATTCA
>JABFRM010000112.1 GCA_013141155.1 Methylococcaceae bacterium
GCGTTATCTATTAAGCATATCACCGGTAAGCCGATTAAATTCATGGGGGTCGGTGAAAAAACCGATGCGTTAGAACCGTTTCATCCTGATCGATTAGCCTCACGTATTTTGGGCATGGGTGATATGTTGAGTCTGATTGATCAGATTGAACAAAAAGTCGATAAAGAAAAAGCCGAAAAGTTGGCGCGTAAAATTCAAAAAGGCCAGTCCTTTGATATGGAAGATTTGCGCGGGCAGTTACAGCAAATGCAGGATATGGGGGGGGTCGGCGCTATGATGGATAAGTTGCCGGGTGTTAACCAATTGCCTCAGGGGTTGCGTGACAAGGTTAATGACAAAGAATTGGCGCGCCAAATAGCTGTCATTAATTCTATGACCTTTCAGGAAAGACGCTTCCCTGACTTAATTAAAGGTAATCGTAAAAAACGCATTGCGGATGGCTGTGGTCAAGAATTACAAGATGTTAATCGTATTTTACAACAGCATAAAATGATGCAAAAAATGATGAAACGGTTTTCTAAAGGAAATATGGCGAATATGATGCGCGGTATGAAAAGTAACTTGCGCGGCATGAAAATGTAGGAATGTGAACAAACGGAAAGTATTTAAATAGTTTTCGGCCCCTTCCCTTATTTTTTAAATAAGCGTACAATAGTCGAATTAACAATTGATTAAATGTTTTAAAGGAAATTAGATGGTCAGCATTCGTCTTTCAAGAGGGGGTTCTAAAAACCGTCCTTTTTATCATGTGGTCGTAACCGACAACAGAAACAGCCGTGATGGCGCATATATTGAGCGTTTAGGTTTTTTTAATCCGGTTGCTCGCGGTAATGAACAAAGATTGCAATTAGATACTGCTCGCGTTGAACACTGGAAAAAAAATGGTGCCCAACCGACTGATCGGGTTGCAAGATTAATTAAAGATGCCAACAAAGCGGTTGCTTAAATCATTTGGATGATCCGCAATATTTGACGATTGGAAAGATTTCCGGCGTTTTTGGCATTAAAGGGGCGGTAAAAGTTTTTTCTTATACCGATCCACGTGAAAATATTCTTAACTATCCGGTTTGGATATTAAGAAAGCATGCCGAAATTAAAGTTGTTAATGTTTTAGGCGGACAAGCGCAAGGTAAAACAATTGTTGCAACGTTGGCAGGGACTATTGATCCCAATAAAGCTGCTGAATTGAATGGTTGGGAAATACTCATTGAGCGATCCCAGTTGCCGCCAGTTGCAGCTGATGAATATTATTGGGCGGATCTGGAAGGTTTGTCGGTTGTCACAACCCTAGGCGTGCCGTTAGGTATAGTCGATTACTTGTTGGACACGGGCGCAAATGATGTGTTAGTGGTCAAAGGTGACAGAGAACGGCTAATACCATTTTTAAAAGAGCAAACAATCCACTCGGTAGACTTAGATAAAAAGTTGATTGTGGTGGATTGGGATCCTGATTTTTAAGAATCGCTGATGCGTTTTGATGTTGTCACTTTATTTCCAGAAATGGTTTTAAAGGCTGCTTTATTCGGCGTAACTGGGCGAGCCATTGAGCAGGGCTTAGTCGATTTGGCGGTTTGGAATCCTCGTGACTATACACTGGATAAACACCGTACTGTCGATGATCGGCCGTATGGCGGTGGGCCAGGTATGTTGATGAAGTATCAGCCTTTGCATGATGCTGTGCAGGAGGCTAAGACCCAGCGGCAATCCGGCGTTACCAAAGTGGTATGCTTGAGTCCGCAGGGGGTGCCGATTACGCAGGCGTTATTGGCAAAAATGACCAATGTTTCGCAGCTCATTTTAGTCGCGGGGCGCTATGAAGGCATTGACGAGCGCTTTATAGAAGCCGATTGTGATGAAGAGTGGTCGTTGGGTGATTTTGTGATCAGTGGTGGTGAATTGGCAGCCTTGGTTGTAATAGACGCAATAACCAGGCTTTTGCCAGGCGTACTCGGTGATCAAGAGTCGGCACAGCAAGATTCATACAGTCATGGCTTACTGGATTATCCGCATTATACTCGTCCTGAAGTCATTGCGGGTCTTGCAGTCCCGGCGGTGTTATTAAGCGGTAATCATGCTGAAATACAGCGGTGGCGATTTAAACAGGCGCTGGGTCGAACTTGGCAAAGACGGCCTGATTTGTTACAGGAAGCGTCATTAACGCCTGAACGGCGGGCGTTAATAATAGAATTTATGAAGTTTTAGTGTGTTTTTAGGGTGTGATGATGAGCAATATTATTCAAGAATTAGAAGCAGAACAACTTAGAAAAGATATTCCGGCGTTTAGTGCTGGTGATACTGTTGTTGTGCAAGTTAAAGTAATTGAAGGTGCGCGTGAGCGTTTGCAGGCCTTTGAAGGCATTGTAATTGCAAAACGTAATCGTGGTTTAAACTCGGCGTTTACGGTTAGAAAAATTTCTAATGGTGAGGGTGTTGAGCGTGTTTTTCAAACACATAGCCCTATGATTGGTGAAATACAAGTTAAACGTCGCGGTGATGTGCGTCGAGCGAAATTGTATTATTTACGTGATCTTAAAGGTAAGGCAGCACGTATTAAAGAAAAAATTTAATAACGCGTTGTAGTGATTTTTAAAAAAGGCAGCTTAGAGCTGCCTTTTTTGTATTTGATATTTGGTAGAAAAGAATTGTCAGGCACAACACGTTACCCATTTAATTGCGGATTAATATAATACTTCTATGATTGCTTATATTAATTGGATGTATGGGTTAAGGTTAACTTGATTTTTTAGGGTCTGCCGAATATTGACATACTTCCGGTCTGTGGTAAGGTTGCCAGTAGCGTTCGTTAACGTATCTAAATTTCGCATGATGTTTTACAAGCATCGGTTAGTTTACTAT
>JABFRM010000079.1 GCA_013141155.1 Methylococcaceae bacterium
AGTAGGCGGCGGTAATTTTTTAGTATTGGCGCAATCACAAGCGCAAGCCTTGTCGGCGTGTGAAGCTGCTATTGAAGTTATGTGTGAAGTCCCGAATGTGATTATGCCGTTTCCTGGCGGCGTGGTGCGCTCTGGTTCTAAGGTCGGTTCAAAATATACCACGTTGAACGCTTCCACCAATGATGCGTTTTGCCCAACGTTGAAGGGTGCGACTAAAACCGAATTGTCGCCTGACATTGAATCGGTGATGGAAATCGTTATTGACGGCCTTAGCCAAGAAGACATTAACAAAGCCATGCGTGCGGGCATTCAAGCGGTGTGTAACTTGGGCGCGGCGAATGGCATTAAACGCATCAGTGCAGGGAATTACGGCGGTAAATTAGGGCCGTTCCACTTTCATTTACAGGAGATCATGGCATGAGCGCAGCCTTAACTTTTACGCTGAAACAAGCGCCCGCGCAACGGGTGGATATGTCGCCGTTGGTCTGCCAAAATTTGGCGAATATGCTCCTCGCAGACATTGCGGCGCTCACCTTGCAAAATGGCAAACGCAAACCACGCGTGGATGAACTGTTTACCATAACCGGCGATGATGCCCAAAACATTGTCATCAAAAACAGCAGCGACAAGCTGGATTTTATCGGCAAAGAACTGGACGGCGGCTGTATAACTGTTGAAGGCGATGCGGGCGCTTATTTTGGTATGGGCATGCAAGCGGGTGAGCTGAAAATTACTGGCAATGTCGGCCTGTATGCCGCTTGTGAAATGAAAAAAGGCTATATGGAAATTACCGGCAATGTCGGCGATTTTCTCGGTGGCGCGTTGCCGGGCAATAAGATGGGCATGAAAGGCGGCACGGTGCTGGTCAAGGGCAATGCCGGTGAACGCGTGGGCGACCATCTCAGGCGTGGCACGATCTTGATTGAAGGCAATGCCGGTGATTATTGTGGCTCACGCATGACCGCCGGGACGATTGCGGTAATGGGGCAAACTGGGCGTTATTTAGGCTATGCGATGCGGCGCGGGACTTTGTTATTGTGGCAAAAACCGACGTTATCGGCGAGTTTTAATGATTGCGGTTCGCATACCTTAGGATTTTTGCCGTTGCTGTTTGCCTCCTATCGGAAACTCAATTCCAAGTTTGCCGATACTGCAACAGGTTTTAGCCGTGTACAGCGTTATGCGGGGGATATGTCGGAAATGGGTAAGGCTGAGATTTTAGTTAAATTATAAATTCTGTCTACTGGCGCGTGGTTTAGGGATGTAAAAAGTCATTTGTTGTCTACACTGTAGCGTGTTTTTAATCGTAAGTAACAAAGCTAAAGTTTTCAGGAATATATTACGGCTTAACCTGTGCGGCTAATACCTGAAAACTTATGTTTAATTATTTAGCGAAAACGCTATATAGCTGGTATTTATATATTGACATCCCAGACTTTACTTACCTCAATGGAGTTTTATGTACAAACAGACGCTTACGCTGTTCA
The DNA here is from genome assembly GCA_013141155.1 of Methylococcaceae bacterium. Classification (GTDB taxonomy): domain Bacteria; phylum Pseudomonadota; class Gammaproteobacteria; order Methylococcales; family Methylomonadaceae; genus SXIZ01. The sequence continues at coordinate 1,488 of JABFRM010000079.1, forward strand.
TTCTTTTTGCTTTAACGATGCTAAGTCACGCCGCTTGCGCTGACAAAATTTATAAATGCAAAAACGCCAAAGGCATTTTGATCTATAGTTCCGCCCCGTGTGCGGAAAATGTCGAAACCCTCAACACCTGGACGGTAACAACTAAAGTTAAGGTGCCGGAAATTTTGACCATCAGGCAAAACGATTTGGGTCAATACCTGTTAAACGGCGCGGTTAATGACAAAGCCGTTGCATTTGTCGTCGATACGGGTGCAACCCAAGTTTCATTACCTGTTGCTGTGGCAGAAACCGCGCAAATTTCCTGTCAAAATCAAGTGACCATCCATACTGCGAATGGTGCATCAAAAGCCTGTTCGGTTACCATTGCTAAATTTAAATTCGGCCCTTTCGTTTTGCATAATGTGGCGGCGATAATTGCCCCCAATTTGGATCAGCCATTACTGGGTATGAATGTGTTACAGCAATTTAAAATCGCCCAAGAACAAGGCGAAATGCACATTTCACAGCGACATTGAGTTGGATGTACGCTGTCGGTTGTCGATACCGTTATACTTCTAGTGCTTGACCTAGAAACCGTAGTTGAACCACACAGCTCCCGCTCATTTCGACTGAACTCAGCACGACCGGATTTCTTCACGCCCAACTGATTTTTTTAGAATAAAGCGGACTCCTGATTATAAAGATATTTCAGTATCAACCTCATTCCGGCAGGGATTGCCGGAATCCATATCACAGGGATGTGTTCATTGGATGCCATCCGTGGCTTCTGGATTTTGGCAATCCCTGCCGAGATGACGATATTTTGGTTTAGCGGGAGCATTTTTATAATCAGGAGCGGACTTATAACTTAAGCCAAGACATTTTATAAAAAACAGCGTAAATTAGCCTCTAGCTCTTCGCAGCTTAACACCGATGTTTCGGTCATATTGGGTTGGAAAAGCCTCAGCTCGACTTGCGGTACTAAAAGCGCTTAAAGCGCAATTTTAAGTTAATCATCTGTACCGTAGCCATCACAAAATTTCCCCTTTCTAATAAGGAGTTCGGTATGTGTATGCAATTATGCGGTATTCGTCCCTATCAGCGGTGGCATTGGAGTGGTGATATGATCCTCCATGAGTCCACCATCCCTGCCAGCCGTAAAGTTCCTGGCACCCAAATTAAAGGTTACAACATTGATATTCGTGAATTCGTGTCGATTGGCGGTAATTCGGTTATCCGTAAAGCGTTGTATGACATCACGGATAAATGGACGTTACATGACAAACTGTTATTTTTTACACGCGGCACGGGTGGTTTTGATTTCCGTGCCGAGCGCATTTTTAGCTGGTTTTCAACGTTGGATTATATCAAATCAA
>JABFRM010000084.1 GCA_013141155.1 Methylococcaceae bacterium
TTGGCCTAACATTACGCTCAAGCGGGACGCGCCTTTTCGTGGCGGTTTTGAAAGATTGTTGTTTTTTCGGTTTCGGTGGCTTCGTTGATAGTCAGCGAAAGGCGCGCCCCTTAGCTTTACGTTAGGCATTACAATCGCTGAAAAACATGGAAACGGAGCGCTAGCGAAGTGATGTTTTTTAGTCCCCGGTAGGCGAAGGGAAATGCGCCAATCCGACGTGCGCGATAGCGCGCGAGGGAGGCAAGCATTTTATCCCGAAGAGCCGTAGAGTCATTGTGGTAGCCTTAACGAAGCAAGTAGCGGAGCGTAGTGCGAAGTTGAGGCGGACGCAGGACGAGCCGGGGCAAAAATCGATTCGCTGCGTGCTGAATCGATTTTTGCGACATGGAGTCCCAAAATCTTACACGAAGCGCGCATTGGCGCGCGGAGCGTTCCCCAGATTCCTATCGGGTCGTATAGTCTGTACAATGGACAATTGACCAAATACATGACTATAACCAAATGACCGAAAAAGAGATTTTTGCAGAAAAGCTTGAAGAGTTTGTTACTGAGCTTAAAGACCATATCAGCACAGATGACGGACAATGGACGGTAAAAGGTTTTATTGATATTTTCCAAAACGTATACACAATCTCATCCGACACCAAGATTGTGTCAAAAATTCTTGAAATTCACTTGTTCCCGAAGATTCTGCACTTTGCACAAACTAACGGGTATAAAGTGGTACTTGCAGAACACCAAAACTACTACCCAGATATATCGCTTGTAAAAGCCAGTGACGAATCTGTCAGATTTGCGGTTGATTTTAAGACGACATACAGAAACCCAAGGAAGCCCTATTTGTGCAATGGATTTACCCTTGGTTCACATGGCGCGTATTTTGAAAATCGTACCAGCACAAAAAACATTCAATTTCCTTATGGTTCGTATTCAGGTCATTTTTGTTTAGGCATCATCTATGATAGAACCGACGGAGCAACTATTGATGAAACAAAAGCACACAGCATAGATGAACTTCATTCAATTGCATCAGTCGTAAAAAACTTCCATTTCTTTGTTACGGAAAAATGGAAAATTGCCAGTGATAAAGGCGGCAGCGGTAATACGGCAAATATTGGAAGCATCAATAATATTGCTGACATCATTACAGGCAAAGGCATGTTTTCAAAATTGGGTGAAAACTGGTTCGACGAATACTGGATGAATTACAAAAAGATTACCATCCAAGACGGGAAAGGCGGAACAAAAAAGATTTCAACACTTCGCGAATTCGTAGCGTACAAAAACGGTGACGTGTCATTGGTTGTTGACAAAAGGAATGGCGAAGAATGAACATCAAGGTATGTGTTCCGCCAATTAAATCTCAGGGCATTAAAACCAAACTTGTCCCTTGGATAAAAAGCATTGTGCCTAACGACTTTAATGGCGTCTGGATTGAGCCTTTTATGGGTACTGGTGCGGTAGCTTTTAATATCGCGCCTCATCGTGCAATTTTATGTGACACTAATCCCCATTTGATTAATTTTTATTCCGGCATGGCTTCTGGGGAAATAACGCCTGAAGTGGTTAAGGAATACCTTATCCGCGAAGGAGCGCTGCTGTTATCACGAGGTGAAACGCATTATTACTTTGTAAGAGAGCGGTTTAATGCTGAACACTCCCCATTAGATTTTTTATTCCTGAATCGAGCTGGGTTTAACGGCATGATTCGTTTCAATCGAAAAGGCGGATTTAACATCCCATTCTGTAGAAAGCCTGAACGCTTCGCGCAAGCGTATGTAACAAAAATTACCAATCAGGTTTCTTGGGCTTGTAAGATAATTAAAACAAAAGAATTCATATTCAAATGCCAAGATTTTAATAAAACTATTTCTGAAGCTTCAATATCAGATGTTATTTATTGTGATCCACCCTATATTGGTAGGCACGTTGATTACTATAATGGCTGGAATGAAATGAATGAACGAAAGTTATTCGATAAGCTTTCGGCATTTAAGGGCAGGTTTATTTTGTCAACATGGCATCACAATGATTACCGTGAAAATGAATATGTTAAGTCGTTGTGGTCAAAGCATAGTGTCATTACGCGTGAGCATTTCTATCACGTTGGTGGAAAAGAAGAAAATAGAAGTCCTGTTATTGAGGCATTAGTTACAAACTTCATTGCAACTTCCGTTGAGAAAAAAATTGAGCGTCCAATTCAATACGCTCTTTTTGAAAAATCGGCTAAATATGGAGCTGCCTGACATTACGCTCAAGCGGGACGCGCCTTATCGTGGCGGTTTTGGAGGTTTGTTATTTTTCCGGTTTCGGTGGTTTCGCCAATCTTCCGTGACAGGCGCGCCCCTTAGCTTTACGTTAGATGCTGGGAGGATATATGCGTGTCCGCTAATTTAACCCACGTAACCAAATTACATAGCTTGTTTTAATGGCGCAACCTTTTCAGTCAAATTCCAGGGCAGAAATTGATCTAATGCTTCTTTTTCATAGTGCCTGCCCAGTTTAGGCAATTCTGAAAACAAATACTTCAAGTAGTCAAAAGGCTCAAGGTTGTTGGCTACTGCGGTTTGCACCAGGCTGTAAAGAAGCGCACTGGCTTTAGCTCCGCGAGGGGTTTGATTAAAAATCCAGTTTTTGCGGCCAATGACAAACGGTTTAATATGCCGTTCGGCGGCATTATTGTCGATGTGCAGATTGCCATCCTCAATATAGCGGATCAGGTAATCCCATTGGTTTAGGGTGTAGCGGATCGCTTTACCTATGAGTGAATCTTTGGTGGTCTTGGCAACGTTATCGTCGCACCACTGCTTTAAATCTTGCAGTA
>JABFRM010000147.1 GCA_013141155.1 Methylococcaceae bacterium
CGAGAAAAGTACACAGGAAATCGCATCAGTTTTACAGCTTCATGAAGACCATCTCTACCGGTTGATGCGGATGTTGGGTGCAATGGGCATTTTCGATGAAACCGCCCCGCGCGTATTCAAGAACTCCAAAACATCGGCGTTTTTGCGTCAGGACAACCCCAAAAACGTACGTGCCATGATCTTGATGCACAACTCACCGGAAATGACCAAACCGTGGATGGAGTCTTTGGAAGAAAGTATCCGTGACGGCGGTGTGCCATTTGCCAAAGTGCATGGCGTTGATTTATTTAGTTATATGGATCAGCACCAAGATTTTGATTTACTGTTCTCCCAAGCGATGGACACGGTAGAAAACCTCACGGGTAACGTATTTTTGGAAGATTTTAATTGGGGGCAGTTTGAGCGGATTATTGATGTCGGTGGTTCTAAAGGCAGTAAAGCCGTATCCATTCTTAAGTTATACCCCAATTTAAAAGCCATTGTGTTTGACAGACCACAAATTATTGAAGCCGCCAAAACCCATTGGGACGGTAAGATAGCCGCCGACATACTTGCGCGTATTGATTTCCAAGGCGGCAATATGTTTGAATCCGTGCCAGCCGCAGCCTCAGATAATGACCTGTTCGTGTTTGCTGCCATATTTCATTGCTTAAGTGACGAAGCATGCACAACCGTATTAAGTAACCTGAAATCAGCCATTGGTAATACCCAATCCTCTGTACTTTTTGCTGATGCCGTTGCTGAGGAAACCCATATTAATCCAACTATAGCCGCTTTCGACATGCAAATGTTAATTGGTACAACCGGGCGAGAGCGTACGCCGAACGAATGGAAACAGTTGTTGGAAAACGCTGGATTTGAAATTGTGGCGGTAATGAATGTGAGAACCTTTGCCAAATTCATTATCGCTAAACCATTCCAGTTTGGCTCTCATGTCTAACATATGGCTAAAGCAGGGCGTTAGGTATCGCAGGTGTTTTGTTCCGAGGTAAATCAAGCTATGAACCATTAAATTCAGTGTCAGTGCGGCTCTCTCACTGGCGAAGTCAGCAATATGTGACATCAGAACGGGAGAGAAATTTTGCACGCAAAAATTTAGAGATTCAAGAAACTGCGACGACTCTTGATTCAAAAAATGTCGCGCTTAGAATAATTTAACTTAAGGAAAAAAATGATTAAATCAAACCGAACTGTTCAAATAGGGTTTTGCCTCATTAATGGGTTATTAGGCACTATGCAAACCACAGTATTTGCAGATGGGCTAACCGCTAAATACACTGCGGATCAAATAGCACCTAAAACCGTGCAAACCTTTAATGTAACCGACTTGGGCGAGATGGTGATTGCACCGGATGCTAGCATTTGGGGTGTGGATACGAAAAACCATCGGGTACTGCATCTCAATGTTGATGGCAGCATTATCGGCCAGTTTGGCACGCAAGGGACAGCTGCCGGGCAGCTTAATAATCCACAACATATCGCCTTGGCTAAAGACGGCAGCGTTTGGGTGACCGATGGGGGTTCCAGATCGAGTGACGCATGTCTCTGTTCTTACGTGGTGAATTATCGTGTCCAACATTTTAAGCCCGATGGCACATGGGTCGAACAATTCGGCAATCCGAGCTTGGCTTACGATATATTAGGCTCTAAGCATGGTGTAGATGCTATCGGGCAATTTGACACTATATACAACATCCAGGTTGCAGAAGATGGCAGTGTATGGGTAAACGATGCGAGTAATTATCGCGTACAACATTTTAAAGCTGATGGTAGTTTTATTAACCAGATTGACCATAAAGGGCCAGCTACAGGCCAGATTGGTTTTATCACCGATATGGCACTAGCCGCCGATGGTAGCGTTTGGCTGGCGGATAACGATAACCAGCGTGTCGATCATTTCAAGGCTGATAGCACATTTATAGGGCAATTTGAAACGAAAATACCTTCTGAAGGGGCGCTCGGAGAACTTGTTTACGAAGGCCCTTATCGAATTGAAATGGCTACAGATGGCAGCCTTTGGGTGTCTTATTATTCTACCTTGCAACATTTCAAAACCGATGGCACGCTTGTCGCCCAATATGGAAATAAAAACCGTTACGACCCAGAGCCTTTTTCTAATATTGTTGATTTTATGTTGGAAGCTAATGGGAGTGTATGGCTAAGGGATGGAAGTTCAGCGCGCTTGCGGCATTTCGCTGCCGATGGGTCTTTGTTATTGGTTACGCCCCAGCCCTCCGCCGAGTATGACGTTAAACAAGCCAATCTATATCTGCGGGATGTTATTTTACAAGGGGAGAACGTGAGTGGGGCTGGGCAGCAATATCAAGCGACATTACAGTATCAAAACGGACAATTTGTACTGGTAGACTCAGGCTTAATTGATGCTTATGGCTATGCGTCGCCGAAATTACATGCCCCGGCCTACTTTAATCCCAGCCTGAATATTCTGGATATACAATCAGTTTTTATTGCTGGTAAATCCTATAAGGCGACTTTAAAACATGTAGGAAATTATAGGTTTGAGTTGCAAACCATAATCCCGTGGTGATTGTTGTCGCACGCCTGCGTGGCAAATAAAGTTTAGGATAAATTTGCGCCGGCAATCCACTGAAACTGGGTTCCGGCGTTTCGTTTGCCAAAACTTGGTTTTTTAAAACAAGAACGGTTTATAGTTTGGGCATTACTGCGGCGAAAAATACGCCTTCAAGGACGCTAAAATTGCTGGTTGCATTCAGATGAAATTGCGATGGATAATCCTTTGGGCGGCATCAAGCGTGGTTGGGCGGAAATTCAGCCGATTTATAAACGCATCTTACGGGGC
>JABFRM010000289.1 GCA_013141155.1 Methylococcaceae bacterium
CGGTAAAACCACACCGACAACAATAAGAACCCAGCTAAGCAGTAAGCCCCACAAGAACACCAAGCATACGGCTACGCAGCGCGGCACACCCAAGCCAAACCAACATACCGGAGCCACCCCGCAAAACTACGAACAGCCATAGACAAAACAGCCCAAACAATGCGCCGGACTTCACCTTGACACTGAATCCGCGTGTGGTGCAAACGCCACCCAACTTACCGATGCCCCGCAAAAAACTTAAGCGCCGCACAAAACTATGGTTTGCGCTACTTGCCAACCGACCTTCCGTGCCAAAAATCCATAACGCGACAAGCCACAAAATTCGGGATGCCTAACGTAAAGCTAAGGGGCGCCTGTCAGGGGCGATTGGCGAAGCCACCGAAGCCGAAAAAACAACAAACCTTCAAAACCGCCACGATAAGGTGCGTCCCGCTTGAGCGTAATGTTAGGCAACATACTATAATTTTGAGTTACACTGGGGGACATAATCTAACTAAAAATCAACTACACTGACCCTAATGATCACGTTAGTAGTTCGGATAGCTACTATAGCTAAAATTAAATGCTTTACCTGTTATTCTACTAATTTGACCCTTAATATAACCAAATTCCGGCGATCTTAATCCAATCCATTCATAAAAAATACGGTCTGAATTAATGCTGCCTTCTTTACCAGAACATCCTAATGTATTATTTACTTGGTCAAGAGTCATGTTTTCATTAATTGCAAGCATTTTTTCACGAGTTATAGGTGTATTACTACAATCAGAACTAACATTAGTTGTATTACTGATGGGAGGTGTAGTTGAATACTCCTGTAATACAAAATTATTTCCGCCTGTGTATTTGAGTTTTGCGCTATAAACATAGTTTGTATCGATTTTAACTTGAGGAATAATTAATACCGACGTAGAAGGGTTAAATTCAACTTCTTGAGAAAAAGCTTGTACGGAAGCTAATAAGTAGCAAATAAAAATTAATTTTTTCATATTATCTCGTTTAGAGTGCTGGAGGTTTTAAAATGCCTAACGTAAAGCTAAGGGGCGCGCCTTTCACGGAAGATTGGCGAAGCCACCGAAGCCGGAAAAATAACAAACCTCCAAAACCGCCACGAAAAGGCGCGTCCCGCTTGAGCGTAATGTTAGGTTTTATTGTTTGGCGCATGTGTTTTTGATTCTTCATTGAACAATTCTATTGCGCTTGACAATTTCCCGAAGGTTCGCGCAGATGCCAAACTCGGACCATACACATAGAATGGCCTTGATGGATTATCGTCGTATTTAGTTATTCCTACGTCTGCTCCTTTACGAACTTTTCCGTTCTTGAAATACTTGTGCAACGAAATTGCATCTTTTTCTAGCTCTACATGCCAACCAATACCTTTTAGTTTTTCCACTTGGTTTTGAAACGCCTCTTCGATTGATGCTGGCTCTACATTACCTTTTATAGCATTTGGATCGTATTGCTTCGCTGTTGAAATAGAGTCTGTTAATTCCATCTTAGCGACGAGGAAGGTTTTCACTGCGTTGCTTGAAACTTCCCTTGCTCGAACTTCTCTTGAGGTGACTTTAATCGGGCTTAATTGACGAACAGAACCTGGTTGACTGCCTCCATGATAAATCACAGACAGAATCTCTCCTGTTTCTATTGCCTCGTTTAGCTTGTTTATCAATTCTTCGTTCATGGCTCTCAAAACCTAACGTAAAGCTAAGGGGCGCGCCTGTCACGGGCGATCAGCGCAGCCACCGAAGCCGGGAAAAACAACAAACCTCTAAAACCGCCACGAAAAGGCGCGTCCCGCTTGAGCGTAATGTTAGGCTTGGTTGTTGAATGCACAATGCAAAACATGACCCCCGTGTTTCTCGTTGATTATTCATGTAACTGCACTAGCCTCATCCCAAGTTTTTGTAATATTAGCCAACAGAGTTGCTATGTTTATTTCATTTTCGACTCTACTAATCATAAACGCCGTTTTTCCTGCATCCTTTATAGAAGCTCCAACATGAACAAAAGATTTTCCATCAATTACAACAAACCTGTCGTGATAGTCCTTTGTTTTTTTAACTTCGATACCGATTCCCGTATGTTGTGAGGCAAAAATCCTAGATTCAGTTGCTATTTTTTCAGCATATTGCCAGCATAAAATTTTAATTTTGGTTATGCCCTCATTTGGAAGCATCTGAAAAATATTTTCGTTACAGTAGGAATCAACTATCATCAATTCCGTTTTAGCTTCAGAAAATAAGTTCCGTAAAATAACGAAAGCATCCCATTGAGAACCTTTCGGGAAAAACATTTCTCGTAAATCAGGAGTAGCTACAGCAAGCTTGTTATCATTAACTTCCCAGCCAATGCGTTTAAGATTATCTAATATTCTATCTAAGTAAGAATCTGGTTTTTCAAACAAAATCCCTATAATTGCATTTGATACCATCAGTTTTTCTTGGTCTTCTAGCAACTCATAAGCTGCAAGAATTTTTGGTTGATAAGCACGAACCCTTGTTTTATGTGAGTAACTTTGCTCTTTTGTAAGATTTTGATCAAATTGAAGTCCTGTGCGACTAATGATGTAAGTTAATTTGTCGCTATCAGAGGACTCAACATAGAAACTAATAATCGAACGGAATGGGTCGAGTTTATTTTTTGAAATTTCAGACATTTTTATTGTTTACCGAGTCGATGATTATTTTATATGCCTAACGTAAAGCTAAGGGGCGCGCCTTTCACGGGCGACTGACGAAGCCGCCGAAGCCGGAAAAATAACAACCCTTCAAAACCGCCACGATAAGGCGCGTCCCGCTTGAGCGTAATGTTAGGCCAA
>JABFRM010000285.1 GCA_013141155.1 Methylococcaceae bacterium
AGTCAAGCTGGCGTGTTGATTCTTGGCGTCTTCAGCTTTGAAGCGGCAGGAGTGGAGGGTAGCCTGTTACTCAGTTTGGCTTATGGATTGGCCGGGGCGGGGTTATTATTTAGCATCGGATTTATTGTTGAACACACCCAAACCGCGTTTATGCTGCGTTTAGGCGGGTTGTTTGACAGCCACACCGCCATTGGGTTGTTATTTTTAATTTCTGCATTTAGCACTATGGCGATGCCGGGAACCCCCGGCTTTAATGCTGCGCTGTTGCTGATTGAAGGCGTCGTGGAAAAAAATGGCTGGATTATTGCCCTACTGATTGGTATCGGTAATTTCTTGGCAGCTGCTTTTTTGTTATGGGCTTTTCAACGGGTATTTTTGGTCAATGCCCAGCGTAGTGTTAAGGCAAATCATCGCTCGCAAAGCGTTCTCCATGAACGGCTCATTACGGTCATTATCAGTGGTCTATTAATAGCCACCGGTTTTTATAGCGCGCCTTGGCGTGCTTTAATTAATACTGCGACGGGTACTATCGGTAAATATTTTGATTTTCGTAGCACTATCTATCATGACGACCTGATTAATAACAATGCCAATCCTGATGTTGATGAGGTGATTGACCCGCCTGGCGAGAGTGGCGACAACATCGCGCCGTTATTGCAAGACAATGCGGTGAATGAAAAGGGGGCGCAACATGAATGAAATTGGCGTCCCGCTCTTAAGTAGCTTAATCGCCTTACCGTTATTAACCGCGTTATTGCTTGGCTACTTGCCGTCTCGGCAATTAGCAAAACAACTGGCACTCAGCGTTGCCGTCATCGAATTATTACTGAGCCTAGTCGTGGTTAAGGGTTTTAATGCCGAAAGTGATGCCTTGCAATTGGTTGAACAATATACCTGGATCGAACTTCTAAATATTCATTTTGAAGTCGGTATTGACGGGATTTCCGTGTTGTTTTTACCGTCTACGGCACTCTTAACGCTGATGACGATGATTTCCGCCTGGAATTCTGTGCAATATTATCGACGCTTACATTTCGCCCTACTTTTGATATTAGAAGGTATCATCATGGGCGTGTTTTGTGCTACGGATATGATTTTGTTTTTCTTATTCTGGGAATTAACCTTGCCGGTGATTTTTTTTCTCATCGGCTTATGGGGCATAGGCCCGCAAAGGCGCGGTGCTGCCCTAAAATACAGCCTGTTTATGTTGTTTGGCAGTGTCCCATTATTGTTTGCGATTATTATGCTGGCGATTAATCATGCCACACAGGTTGGGGGGATGATCCCGCAGGATTTAACCTTTAGTTTTCCGGTACTATTGGCAACGCCCGTTGCTGACGACCTGCAACCTATCATTTTTTTATTGTTGTTACTGAGCTTTGCTGTCAAAACACCTTTAGTTCCCTTTCACACTTGGTTACCTACCGTGAGCATGGAGGCGCCCACTCAAATGACCGCGCTATTGGTGGGTTTAAAGCTTGGGCTGTACGGCATTTTACGTTATGCCATGACCTTAACACCTTCCGCAGCTGTGCAATACAGTTGGGTTTTGGGCATCTTAGGCGCGGTAACGCTTATCTATGGTGCGTTTATCGCTCTGCAACAATCCAATTTGCGCCGCATCTTGGCCTACACCAGCATCAGCCAATCTGGTTTAGTGGTCATTGGCATTACCTCCCTCAATATGCAAGGCATTCAAGGCGCACTGTTGCAATTATTGAGCTTTACCCTAGTGGCGAGTAGCTTGATGTTGCTGGCAGGCTTTATTCAAAATCGTTTAGGCAGTACCGATATCATACATTTGGGCGGTGTCGCCAAAGTGATGCCTAAGCTAACGGTATTTTTCTTTCTGTTTGCCTTCGCCAGTATCGGCACTCCGGGTAGCAGTAGCTTCCCCGCCGAATTTTTATTAATGGTGAGCGCGCTTAGCGCGCATCTCAGCTTGGGGGTTACCGCATTAGCGGCTGCGGTGATGAGTGCTGCGTGTTTCTTGTCTTTTTCGCGACGTGCTTTTTTAGGGGCCATAGTGCAAGTAGGTGTCGAAAAATTACAAGATTTACGTCCCCGCGAGTTCGTCTTACTCATCATTCCGGCAGTATTGATGGTAGGATTTGGGTTTTTTCCTGAAGTGATATTGGAAAGCCATAGAGTAACGGCTGAAGCTTGGTTAACACGCCTGATCAATCAACCGATTTTTAATATGGTTGAATGACCACTCTGTTGCTTTGACGAAGCCCAGAATTTGATTTTTTAAAATTATTTAATTAGTAATAATGGCATCTAATTCATCACTTTCTCAGCGTGATCTTGCGGTTTTGTGGCATCCCTGCACGCAAATGAAAGATCATGAAACTTTGCCGTTGATCCCAATTAAAAGTGGACAGGGCATTTGGCTCGAAGACTTTGACGGTAATCGGTATCTGGATGCGATCAGCTCTTGGTGGGTTAATCTCTTCGGACATGCTAATCCTGCGATTAACGCCGCCTTAAAAGCACAGCTTGATACCCCTGGAACACGTTATTTTTGCAGGCTTTACGCACCAAGCGGCAATTGAGCTGGCAGAAAGGCTGATAGCGTTATCACCCGCAGGTCTTAAGCGGTGTTTTTATGCCGATAATGGCTCAGCAGCCGTGGAAGTGGCGTTGAAGATGAGTTTTCATTATTGGCGTAATCAGGGGCAAACGCAAAAAACCAAATTCATTACCTTGGAAAATAGCTATCACGGCGAAACGCTGGGGGCGCTAGCGGTGGGCAATGTCCCCTTGTATAAGGAAACTTATGCGCCGTTATTG
>JABFRM010000170.1 GCA_013141155.1 Methylococcaceae bacterium
GCCTAACGTAAAGCTAAGGGGCGCGCCTGTCACGGAAGGTTGGCGAAGCCGCCGAAGCCGGAAAAAAAACAAACTTTCAAAACCGCCACGAAAAGGCGCGTCCCGCTTGAGCGCAATGTTAGGCTGCCAAAACTTACTCAACCGTTAGATTTTTTTGGCTTGCCTTTACTTTAATTGCAGCTCTTTGTTCTGCCGCCGCTTTTTCTTTAGCTACTGCCGACGCTTTCGCTCTATCTGCCGCTTCATTTTTGTCAATATTTTTTGTTTGCGCCATATCGTGAGTGCAACTACTAAGATTGGTTATCATAATGCTGGTAACTAATACCATTATTTTATTTTTCATATCCACTCTTTTTTACTTACGGAAAATCCAACAAGCAATGAAATCCAGAAACGCCTAACGTAAAGCTAAGGGGCGCGCCTGTCACGTACGATTAACGTAGCCACCGAAGCCGGAAAAATAACAAACCTTCAAAACCGCCGCGATAAGGCGCGTCCCGCTTGAGCGTAATGTTAGGCGTTTATTTACCACTACGAATTTTCATAAAAACAAGCTTCTCGATGGTATCCAATCCCGCGCCAACAAATCCGCCTTCTGAACCCAGCGGCGAATTCTATGCTCAGGCGGGACGGACTCCCCCCAATACTCAACAAATAACGCATCATCCATTCTGAGAGAAGCATCACGCATTTCAGTCTCAATAAGTTTCAAGGCACGTTCGATATAAACACCACCTGTATCATCGTTTTCTGGATTAGCCACACTCCCCGCAGAGAATAAATCCCTTGCTTGATGACAAACAACACCGTGATAGGTGAGTAGGTATAAAACAACATCATCGTATTTATTCCGCGCCCTACCTGACTCAACAATACCTGGGCATAATAACGCCGCCTCAGCGCGAAGTGTCGTTTTTTCTGCTGTGGTCAAACTGGTATAAAGCCGCGCTTGGATGGGGAGTACATGGTCTGCATCTGGGGTATCTTCTAGCCACCATAGCCTCTCACCACGTTTTAGCCGCGCCCGCGCATAGGTGCGGATATGAAGCATTTTTTCTGCCATCGGTAACACGCGAAAAACATCATAGCTGACTCCCATCAAATCGAATAAAGAACGGCTTGCAAAAAGCTCTACCTCAAAACGTGGAACGTGTGATGTACGTACATGGATGACGCTTTTTTCATAGTCGCCCCATCGAACTTCTGGTGTACCGCCCATTTTACCGAAAACCAGATAAACCTTCTCTACCGACTCTATTCGGTTTGTTTCAAGTACGCTGTTAGCTATGCTGCGCCAAGTGTCGTTTAAGGTAAATTTAACTTCAATACCAAAACGACCTACGGCAATGTCTGGGAATGCTTGTGGATGCGGCGAAAAGTCTATTGCTATTGATTTATCGCCTTGTATAGCATCTTGTAGTACCTCACGAACGCGCCTCTCAAATTGTCCAGCCGTCTGAAATATTTTATCGCCTGCCTCGCCCGTCAGTGCTGTACATATCCCGTCAAGGATCAGCTCAAATTCATGTTGATTCATATCAACTCGCCATTAGTAACGTCTGCACTGCTTGAGCGACATGCCACGCCAAAACGGGGGGTACTGCGTTTCCTACCTGTCTTTCTGTTTCACGTAGTTTTGCGTCAAAATAAAAAGAATCTGGGAATGATTGAAATCGTGCAGCCTCACGCATGGAGATTCGACGCGGAAGCGAATAATGGAACTGAATATTTCCGTGGCATTCTGCACGGATGGTATATCCGGGTCTATCGGCCTTTAATTTGCGGTTTCCTTGCTCTGCACTCTTGCTGGCAAGACTCCATATATGATTAAACTCAGCATCCTCAGAAAGTGATTCGAGATCGCCAATTGCTTCTTGTGCAGTGATGTGCTTCTTACATAGGGGAGGCGGTGGGATAAACTTCGGAACATCCTGACGTGTCCCCACAATAATAACGCGTTCTCTGGTTTGTGGAACGTCATAATCTACAGCACGGTATAACTGATAATTCACGTCATACCCTAATGCACGGAAATCAGACAATATACGCCTTAAGGAGTCCTCATTATGTCGCATCAAAAGACCTTTGACATTTTCTGCCACAAAGACTTTGGGTTGTATTTTCGACACGGCTTCGACCATAGCACGGTATAGTCCACTGCGTTTACCATCTATCCCAGCACCTTTTCCGTTCACTGAAATATCCTGACACGGGAAGCCTCCGATTACAACATCCGCGTTTGCTGGCATGTCAGGCATCACATGCCATACATCCCCTTCTACAATATGTTCACCAAGGTTTTTGCGGTATGTTCGGCAGGCTGCGCTATTGAGTTCGTTAGCCCATATAATATCAAACAGAGTGTTTGGATACCGTTGTCCGAGAAAGTCAAATCCGCCACGAAATCCCAAATCCATCCCCCCACATCCAGAAAATAGGGATACAACGGTAATTGGTTTTTTTATAGGCACTACGGCTGTCATACGATTCCCTCGGCTGTTGTTTTATGGCTTTGGGCATTCTACGTTTTTAAGTTCCGGTTGACAACGCAACATTGGTTTTAACGCCTAACGTAAAGCTAAGGGGCGCGCCTGTCGAAGACGATCAGCGAAGCCACCGAAGCTGGAAAAAATAACAAGCCTTCAAAACCGCCACGATAAGGCGCGTCCCGCTTGAGCGTAATGTTAGGCTTTATACTGGGCAATATACTATATTGCGAGTTATATTAATAATAAGCAAAAAATCCAGTCCACTCTACCTGGCTCAGTTATTCATTAGTAGGTA
>JABFRM010000159.1 GCA_013141155.1 Methylococcaceae bacterium
AAACGTCGCCATTTCAAAGTGAAATAGTGATAAGTCAGTTAATGAACCGAAGAATTATTGCCACTAAAAATCCGTAATGGCTAAGCAATGCTAAGAATGCCAAATCCTGTCCGACAGGCTCCTAGCGCTAATGCTAAATTGGCGTTTTTTGAAGGGATAGACCGGAACATCTGATTTTAAACTTCTGATGAACGGGCAGCGTGCCGTTAAGAATTGTTTACGCAGAAGCCAGTAATTCTGTAGTCAACGGTGATGTTTTTAATGGGGTTAAGACAGTAATGGTTTTACCATGGGCTTTAATTAAATTTTTGTCTTCAAGTTCCTTTAATATGCGCCCGACCATTTCACGCGAACATCCTGCAATCCGGCTAATTTCCTGCCGTGAAATGTAAATTTGCATACCTTCCGGATGACTAACCGCTTCCGGCTCAGCACATAAATCCATTAATGCCCGAGCAACACGCCCCTCTACATCCAAAAAAGCAAGGTCATGACACTTGCGACTGGTAGTCAGTAATCGCGATGAGAGTTGTGTTGATAAGAGAAATAAAAAATCAGCGGCACTATAGACCATTTCATTTTTTAAAATGGCCCTTAATTTAACATAAGGCATTTCAGCCATTTGACATCTACTCCGAGTGTCTACGCTGACTGAGCGAATGCCTGCGTCTTTAAATACGCCAATTTCACCAATAAAATCACCTTTGTTTAAGTACGCCAGAATCAGCTCTTGACCTTCTGGAGATTTGTAAGAAATGCTCACTGCCCCGTCGATAATAAAATACAGATGATCCCCTATGTCACCAGGTTTCATGATGTTACATTTCGCCGGATAGGTTTTAATCAAAGAAAACTTTAAAAATTCTTGTAAAGCCGCGTAATGCGGAGAAGAAGGTGAAATATTTGTCATTTTGACACTCAAAAAATATTAACTAGCGTGTATATACTCGGCAACGTTTTAAAGTATAGAAGCATTTGATTAT
The DNA here is from genome assembly GCA_013141155.1 of Methylococcaceae bacterium. Taxonomy (GTDB): domain Bacteria; phylum Pseudomonadota; class Gammaproteobacteria; order Methylococcales; family Methylomonadaceae; genus SXIZ01. Next base: position 984 of record JABFRM010000159.1, read on the forward strand.
ATTTCAAGAGTGTAATTGCTTTGTAAGCATTCAGTCGTAAACTCGGTTATCCGCAAAAAAGTAATCGCAATATCTGTAAAAAGGGTGTCGTCAAGGCTACGAAATTTAAAATTATATGTTAATCTATCCAACATTTTAGACTTTAGGAAAAGTTAAATGGAAGCAACGGTCAAATGGGTAGATGGCAGGATGTTTGTTGGCGAATCTGGTAGCGGGCATGCAGTGATTATGGACGGCCCTGCTGATCATGGTGGCAGAAATATGGGCATTCGTCCGATGGAGATGATATTGTTAGGCGTTGGCGGCTGCTCGTCTTTTGATGTGATCGACATTTTACAAAAAGGTCGTCATGATGTACGTGATTGCGTAGCGCAATTAACCGCTGAGCGTGCCGACACCATTCCCAGTGTGTTTACAAAAATTCATCTGCACTTTGTGGTGAGTGGGCGTAATCTTAAACAAGAAATCGTTGATAGGGCTATAAAATTATCTGCCGAAAAATATTGCTCGGCATCTATTATGCTCGGAAAAATTGTTAACATCACCCATGATTTTGAAATAATCGAGGTTTAAAGGCATTGAAAGAAGTGAAACCATTGAAAAAATTACAATTACAAGGCTTTAATAACTTAACGAAGTCGTTAAGTTTTAATATTTACGATATTTGTTATGCGCCTGCGGATAAGCAACAAGCGTATATTGAATATATTGATGAAGCTTATAACGCAGCGCGATTGACGCAAATTCTTAAAGATGTTGCTGAAATTATTGGTGCGCAAATTTTAAATATTGCCCATCAGGATTACGAGCCGCAAGGTGCCAGTGTCACTATGCTAATTTCTGAAGGGGATAATGTTCCTCCGAATATGAGCGGTGAAACACCAGGTCCTTTGCCCGAAACGGTACTGGCACATTTGGATAAGAGCCATATCACCGTACATACCTATCCTGAAAGTCATCCTGATAATGGCATCAGCACCTTTAGAGCGGATATTGATGTATCAACCTGCGGACAAATTTCACCGTTAAAAGCATTGAATTATTTGATCCATAGTTTTGAGTCGGATATTGTCATTATGGATTATAAAGTCAGGGGCTTTACACGCGATATAACCGGTAAAAAACATTATATAGACCATAAAATTACTTCCATTCAAAATTATATAGCCAGTGATACCTTGGATGAATATCAAAGCATTGATGTAAATGTGTATCAAGAAAATATTTTCCACACCAAAATGATGCTAAAAGAAACCGAGCTTGAAAACTATTTGTTTGAAAAAGAAGATGATTTAACAGATGAACAAAAATTAGAAATTGAAGATCAAGTACACACTGAAATGAGTGAAATATTTTATGGCCGCAATTACGAAAATTAAGCCGTTACTACCTCATCCGATTTAAACTTTAAGCGTTAACGCGTACAAGTTAATTACTATCCAAAAGCCGCAGCCAATCTCGGTATATCCTTAAATACAATTGATTGAACCCTAGATAGAGCCTCTACCTAGGGTTTACACCACGGCTTTCTCATAAAAACTTTACTTGCTTAAGCATTGATTCCAAGGCGGAGCTTGAATCTGCGAACGTCTCTATGGCAGCTTGAAAGTTTTTCGGCGCTGATTTTCGGATCAGCTCAATTGCCAGGCCACGCAGCAAAGCCATGATTTGCGCCTGATTACCCGCTTTCGTTTTTACTTGGTCTTCCTTAAAAGTGACGTCACGAATCCAGTTATTGGATTCCACGCCCCAATGGGAGCGGATGGCCTGCGTCAACTCCCTTGCAAGAAGATTGATGT
>JABFRM010000211.1 GCA_013141155.1 Methylococcaceae bacterium
CGCTGCCTATCGGTAAGCCTCTGTATTTCACCTACGCGTTGCTCCGGCTCAACACCCGGCCCTGTGCAGCTATCGGGGACTAAAAATCATCACTTCGCTATCGCTCCGTTTCCATGATTTTCAGCGCCGGACACTTTTCAAGGAGAGTCGCTACTTTTGCGATAGCTTGTTTTGGGCATCCCAGCCCAAGCAAGCGGCAAAAGACTACGCGACAGTTATTTTGCTCCGCAAGCCCCGATACCCCTGGCACAATATCGTCCCGACCCAGCAAGGGGATCGGGACATCGTGCCAATAGTTGACGCTGCCTATCGGTAAGCCTCTGTATTTCACCTACGCGTTGCTCCGGCTCAACACCCGGCCCTGTGCAGCTATCGGGGACTAAAAATCATCACTTCGCTATCGCTCCGTTTCCATGATTTTCAGCGAATGAGTTATGTTTAATAAAAGGGTTTTACTGCCCGTTTTTGAAGTTCGTATATGTATCTTTTTAATGCTTTTTGCTACTTATTTGCGTGTTCAACGTAAAAATCCAGTAAATACATAAAAAAGTATGAATTTTATTATTTATGTAATATTGTTAACATTCAATATGATAAGAGCAATACTATAGACGATTTTAAAATCAATATTACGCCTATAAGCCACGAATACCAAGGGTTACATGGGTGTCGTGAGACAAACCGTTCTTTTGGTTCAATAACCTCGTAAAGGAAGGACAATAACAGACCGCTTGGCTAATAAATCTGCACGCACTCATGCTATACTGAGCTGATATTTAATAGGTATTTTAAACTTATGCAAGCATTTTTAGTGGGCGGGGCAGTACGTGACCAACTGCTTAATCGCCCCGTAACCGAAAAAGACTGGGTGGTGATTGGCGAAACGCCAGCTTCTATGCAGCGTATGGGGTTTCGTCCGGTCGGTAAAGATTTTCCGGTGTTTCTACATCCTCAAACCCATGAAGAATATGCCCTGGCGCGCACCGAACGCAAAACCGCGCCTGGCTATAAGGGCTTTACGGTGCATGCTGCACCGGATGTGACCTTGGAAGAAGATTTAATTCGCCGCGATCTCACCATCAATGCCATGGCGATGACCCCCGATGGCACCATCATTGATCCCTATAGCGGTCAGCAGGATTTAGCGCAAGGTATTTTGCGGCATGTTTCCCCCGCGTTTGCAGAGGATCCGGTTAGAATCCTACGCATCGCGCGTTTTGCTGCCCGCTATGCTAACCTAAACTTCACCGTCGCAGCGGAAACGTTAACCCTCATGCAAGACATGGTGCAGGCAGGCGAAGTTAATCACTTGGTGCCGGAGAGGGTCTGGGCGGAACTTTACAAAGCGCTTAACGAACAGTCCCCAAGTGCGTTCTTTCATACGCTAAAAGCGTGTGGTGCCTTAGTCAACGTATTTCCTGAAATAGCGGCCTTGTTCGGGGTGCCGCAACCGCCGCAATATCATCCTGAAATTGATACCGGCATTCACACCTTACTGTCATTAGACCAGGCGGCGCGCTTATCGCCGCTGCCGGAAGTGCGCTTTGCTGCCTTAGTGCATGACTTGGGCAAAGCCTTATCCCCGAAAGCCACTTTACCGCACCATCATGGTCATGAAACCAAAGGTTTGCCGTTATTGGCAAACTTATGTGACCGCTTACGTGTGCCAAACGCCTTTAAAACTTTGGCGCAACAGGTCATGCAATATCATACCCACAGCCATCGAGTCACCGAATTAAAGGCCAGCACCCTGACTGATTTACTGACTAGCCTGGGCGCCTTTAAACCCACTTCCAATTTGTCGGCATTTTTAGTGGCGTGCGAGGCGGATGCCAAGGGCAGGACGGGCTTAGAACACCATCCCTACCCGCAAGCCGACTATATTAAACGCGCGGCAACCGCCGCTACCGCTATTGATACTGCTACGGTGCTTAACAGCGAATTGCAAGGCGCACACATTGGCGAAGCCATTCGGCGCTTACGCATACAAGCAGTGACCAACGTGATTAACTCGGAAAAGACCTTGCAGCTTTTTTCTTAACTAACCCAGACCCTACTCCTATGCCTACCTTCGATATTATTTCTGAATTTGATAAACACGAATTAAAAAACGCCATTGATCAGGCCAATAAAGAAGTGACAACCCGCTTTGACTTTAAAGGCACCGACTCCCGTTTTGAATTGAATGACGATAAAGTGAGTATGATTTCTGAATCCACGTTTCAATTGCAGCAAATGTTCAGTGTACTTTGTTCAAAACTCAGCAAGCGCGGCATCGACATCGCCTGCATGGAAACTGGCGACCCTAAACCCAGTGGTAAAGGTATGCGTCAGGAAATCACCATGAAACAAGGCCTAGACTCCGCTACGGCTAAAAAAATCGTTAAATTAATTAAAGATAAGAAGTTAAAAGTTCAAGCCGCCATTCAAAGTGATCAAGTCAGGGTAACGGGTAAAAATCGCGATGATTTGCAAGAAGTGATTAAAATGCTTAGAGAAGAAAAATTGGAACTGCCGTTGCAATTTGAAAATTTTAGGGATTGATGAAAGAAAAAATGCGTTGTTTTTATTGAAGGAGTTTCGTTGAGTTTCAAACATACTTGATTATAACTTTATCACGCTGAAGTTACTTACTAAAAGCATTCTCATCCAGGTTATATAAGTAGGTAATCGAAAGTCAATTTCACCTAAATACAGCTAATCACTGGGATTGGTAGATGTAACATTTCTGATAACTTTCGTCGTACTACTTTAGTTATTAGAAATAATGTGT
>JABFRM010000060.1 GCA_013141155.1 Methylococcaceae bacterium
ATTTTGATTTATGCTCGGTGCTAGACCATTTTTCACATCCATGTGACTGGATTCCGTCATCCCTGCCGGAATGACGTGCTTTGTAACTTGTGTAGATACTCAAGCCCGTTATGGAGAAACATATTCGTAAGTTTTTGTTACCCAATTTCTCTGGTCTGCTGGCATCTTAAATGAACCGGTTTCATGGCAACTGCCCATGCGAACGCCGAGTTTTTCACGCCACATATCGAAACCTTGCCGGACATCATCCCATCTGGCTCGCGGATCCATATTAGAACCTAAGGTGCCGACTACCTTATCCATCGCAACGAAAAGACGTTCTCCCGTTAGTGAATCGGCTATTTCCATTTCTCCAGCAAGCTCCCCGAGAAAAGGCCATTTTCCTGTACCAAGTCCCCATAGCGTAGCGGCTTCCCAAACGTAGGGGGCAACTACCATAATATCCGCCACGATCACATTCGCCTTGGCCGCTTCCGTAACCGCGCCTTTTATACGCATCACATCAGGGCCAGGTTTAGTGACAATTTCAAATTTACCTTTGTGCATGGCATCGTATAACGTACCCCAGCCTAACGTAGCCAGCATTTTCTGGTCTTTTAAATCCAACAAAGCCAGCGCAGAATCTTCTGGCTTACCTCGCAACACTACTCGATCAATGATGACCTTACGGTATTTATGACAGTTGGTTTTAGGGTTCACATATACAGACAAGGCTTCATTACCCTCGCCATCTTGCATTTTGCTGTAATCACCCAAAAATCCCGACGGCTCAACGCGACGATATTGTTTGGCGCCACAGCCAGCGATAGCGAGTGTCAAAAACGCACCCACCAGCATCAAAACCCGCTTATTGTAGTGTTTGCTAAAATTCATACAATATCTCCACAAATGTTAAGTAAGGCGGGTTTTGGTTTGAAGCTATATTGACTTCTGTTCCTTGCGGAAGAGCGCAAATCAATAAACTCAACGTGGAATGATGTTGCCGTTTTCATCAGAAAGAATAATTTCTACACGTCGATTTAATTGACGACCGCCCGCATTATTATTGCTGGCAATCGGAAATTCCTCACCATAACCATGGGTGGAAACGCGGTCACTGCTGACAGACCGATTGGTTAGCACTGTCCTGACCGCATCGGCGCGCCGATCTGAGAGTTCCTGATTATACTTATTACTAGCCCTGCTGTCGGTGTGCCCCTCAACTGAAACTTTATATTGCGGATACTGTGTCAAAAAAGCAGCCAGTTTTTCCATATTGCGGACACCGCCTGCTTTTAACTGCGCTTTATTGGTGCTAAACAATACATCGCCAAGGGTAATGACCATGCCGCGTTGCGTTTTCTTGGCATTCAATTCCTTTAGCTGCATTTCCTGTTGCGCAATCAAGGCTTGGTCACGCGCGGTATTCGCACTGGCAACAGCCAATTCAGTGGCTTGTCGATCATTGGTTGCATGGGCAATCGCCACTTGCTGATTGGCAGCATCCGCTTCAGCGGTTCTTGCCTCAAGGCGTACTTGGTCGCGTTTGCCACTGGCGTTGTTGACGGCTGTTTCGGCAGCTTTCCGTTTAGCGGTTGCCTCTGCGATACCCACTTGCTGTTGCGCTAGATAAGCAAAATGATCGACACTGGGATCATTATCATCCTTACTAAAAGCAGTGTCAGCCTTATTCAATGAGTCGTCGGCCTGTTTTAACTCCAGTGCCGCCAGATTGGTAATCTCAGGATTACTACGAGCGTTGTTGTAACTCTCGTGTGCTGTTATGAGTGATTGATTAGGTACTGAACTACAGCCGGAAACCATCGCAATAGCGATCAGGGTCAAGGGGAAATATCGATTGGTTTGCATGGTGAACTCCGTTAAATGATTATTGGGTTTTACGATCAATTTCTTGGCGCAGCACGCGATTGTCTTCTTGCAAGGCACTGGCGGCTTTTTGTGCCTTGGCTGAACGCGCCATCGCTGCGGCGAGTTGCGCATCAACCTGAGCTTGTTCCGCCAATTGCTTTGCGAGTGCATAATCTTCTGCGGCCATTGCCCGCTCAGCAGCATCCATTTTTTCCATCGCAGATTTGAGCTGTAGCGGTGCAACCTCATTGCCTCCCGCACTGTTCGCACTGTCCACCGCAACTTTGGAAACCGCCAATTGTTCGGTAGGTGCGGGCATGCTGGCACAGCCATTTATCAAGAGTGCCGCCGCAACGGTTACACTAATATTGTGCAGCATCTGATTTGATCTGAGGTTGTAAAAGTTTTTCATTATGGGTTCTCCAGTGTGTTAATCGTCGAATAGCATCGTTACTTATGGCGCTTATAATGATTGCTAATGCTGCTAACGTTCGGTTTCGAGGCTTTATTAGACATTTTTATGTAGCCATAAACCGTGCGTTAGCACACATAGGCAATGATTTAAAATGGTGGTTTAACCGATATGTCAGAATATAGGACGTTTTATTCGGTACTGCTATAGCAGCATTGCAGCTTATAACCTTATACAAGGCACAAAATAGGCCAATTATGGTATTATTTTTAAAGCGACTAGAAATTTAGACTGAAGCGTTGGATTACTTAAAGCCTGATGTTACGCAGATTGGAAGTCGGGTTTTAACCCGACATATTATCTTGACCATGCGGTGCGTAAAGATGAAGACGTGCAAAGAATGGCGTGTTATTGTCGGGCTGAAGCCCGACTTCCGACCAATCCGCGTAACATCAGTTAAGGCGTAATTTATTAAAGGCCATGCGACTTGTTAATCCCAGAAAACCAATCAAAAGTGTCTGGCAAAAATTCAATTCGTGACAAATTTCTTAAACCCTGTCTAAAATTACCCTTCACTGAAAATTCAGCCTACCCGCAACCCTATAAACTCACACCTATGCAAGAGCTCAAAAACAAATCGCCCTTAACTGTAAGCATTGTGTTGCCGGCCAAAAATGAAGCCCAAAATATTGGTGCTTTATTGCTTAAAATTCAGGCATTAAAGCTTGATGCCGAGCTTTTATTAATTAACGATGGCTCAAGTGATGAAACCGCAGACATTGCCTATAAACTGGGTGCAAAAGTGATCACGCATCCTTATAGCTTAGGTAATGGCGCTGCCGTTAAAACTGGCGCACGCAACGCAACAGGGCATATTTTGATATTCATGGATGCTGATGGCCAGCACAATCCAGATGATATTCCCATACTGCTAAATAAATTAAACGCAGGCTACGATATGGTGGTGGGTGCGCGTCATCCCAGCACCCACAGCAGTTTGGTGCGGCGTTTCGGTAACTGGATTTATAACGGTATGGCCAGTTATATGACACAACATAAAATTGAAGACTTAACCTCCGGCTTTAGGGCGGTGCGCGCCGATAAATTCAGGAAATTTTTATATTTGTTACCCAATGGCTTTTCCTATCCAACCACCAGCACCATGGCCTTTTTTCGCTCCGGCTTTCATGTCGGTTATGTGCCGATTCACGCCGGAACCCGTAAAGGTCAAAGCCATATTCATATTTTAAAAGACGGCTATCGATTTTTTATCGTCATATTACGGGTGGGGGCATTATTTTCGCCGATGCGCTTTTTTCTGCCAATCAGCGTTTGGATGTTTTTATCCGGCTTAGGAAATTATGGATATACCTTTTTTACGCAAGGGCGCTTTACCAATATGAGCATGTTATTATTGCTGTCATCTTTATTTGTTTTTTTGATGGGCATTATTTCAGAACAAATCTCATCTTTGCATTACAAATATATTGAAGAAAAATAATTTTTCCCCAACCTAAAAGGGACGCGATGCGTACCCTGCAACCCAGCTTTTATGTAGGATCAAGCGTTGAACAATATCACCCGACAAGTCCCGCTCTCTGGCAGCACAGTGAAATTTTTTTTGCTATTGCTCCTATTGGCACTTATCTCATTCAGCTACCAGCCTGCTTTAAATGGTCCATTTGTGTTTGATGATCAAGTCAATATCCTGGAAAATCCTGCGGTAATATTGCCTGATCTGTCATTTGCATCCTTAAAAAACGCCCTACTCTCTAATGAAAGCGGCGCTTTAAAACGGGTGTTACCTGCCCTCTCCTTCGGCCTTAATCATTATCAAGCACAGGGATTTAATAATACCTTTATCTTTAAACTCACCAATTTGAGTATCCATTTACTGAATGCGTTGTTAGTGTTCAGTTTAATGTTGCAATTGGCCCCGAAATTATTTAAACCCTCGCAGATAAGCCTGACTGAAAAACAAACCCTTCTGCTCGCCTTTTTTATCGCGCTACTGTGGGCTATCCACCCACTACAAGTGAGTACCGTCGCCTATATCGTGCAACGCATGACCAGCATGGCAACCGGCTTTGTTCTCTTGGGTTTAAATGGCTATGTGTGGGCGCGTAACCGTTTGGAACTGAATAAACGCTTTGCCCTGCCTTGGCTGATTTTTGCGCTGGTACTGGGGACAGGGTTAGGACTGCTGTGTAAAGAAAACGCCGCTTTATTGGTGTTATATACCGCCACTATTGAGTTTTGTTTTTATACGCAACAAGGCAAAGAGCGCAAAATGCTCAGTGTTTATGCACTGTTACTGGGCATTCCCCTGTTGCTCGCAGCCTATTTGATCCTCAGCGGAAAATTTGATTTTTCCGCCGGATTTTATGCCAAACCTTTCACCTTAGAACAACGCTTATTAACTGAAGCGAGGGTGCTGTGGTTTTATGTGCAGATGTTATTATTCCCCGACATTCGGGTGATGGGATTGTTTCATGATGATCTGCCCTTAAGCAAAAGTTGGTTGGAGCCAATCACCACCCTTTTCAGCATAATCGCTTGGGGCATAATGTTGATACTCGCCTGGTGGTGCAAACGCAAACAACCGGTGGTTTCATTTGCCATCATCTGGTTTTTAGTCGGGCAAAGTATGGAATCGACCATCTGGCCGTTGGAAATTGTTTATGAGCATCGAAATTACTTACCGTCATTGGGGATTATTATGCTGTTTGTGGTGACCATAACCACTGGCACCCTTTCCCTCTGGCAAAGGCCATCCAATACGCTGGTTATTGCGTACACCTTGCTCAGCATCAGCAGCTTGATTTTAATCGCCTTAACCTATCAACGCGCCAGCTATTGGCAGTCTGAAGCCAGTTTATTCAAAAGTTTGGCAACGCATCATCCCCAATCCCCAATTAGCTTATATTCCTACGCAGAACTGCTTAATAAGAAAGAAGATAAACCGGACGAAGCCTATCGCTATTATTTAAAAGCCGTTGCTTTGAATAAAGACTCCGCCAGTTTAGGTATGCAAGCAACCCTATCCGCGCCGATGACAACCGCAATCGATCCGTTATTGGACAGCCAAAAGCTGTTCATCCTACTTAACAAACGCAATCCAACGCCTTTTGATCTTGCGATATTAAATGATGCGACACAATGTGTACTCAGTAAGCTGGCACGCTGCGCCAATCACCTGCATGATGTACGCAACTGGCTAAATGCCAGCATCGACAACCGCTTTTTATCGCAAGAATGGCGACGCGTTTATGTACACAGTCTGTTTGATATTGAAATGCAATACGGCTTAGCAAGCGCCGCACTGCAAACCGTGACCAAAGCACAAGCGCAAGATCCACAAGTATTTCAATATTATTTAATGAAAGCCGATGCCTTGCGCGCAAGCGGTCAATATCCACAGGCACTCACATTGATCAATACCGCCGAACAATTGGCACAACGCTATAATCCAGCGTTGCTCAATGACGTTTATCAGTTGAAAAATCAGGTGTTGCAACAGCAATAAAATGTCGCGTTTGGCGATCTATAAATAAAAATGGCTTAGGTGTTTTATATGCTCAAGCTTAGCAATAGGCATGGGATCATCAATTGCGCGCGACGGGGTTTGTAACCTGTCTCTTAATCCATAAGTATCTACACAAGTTTGCCCAAGTAATGTCACGATACGAAAATGAATATAAATATAAAAAACCTTTGCGGATATAGATCAGCGGCTTATCAAACGCCACCAACAATTAGCGCTTGAACACATGAACTCAAGTGAACCCTTAAGCGCAGGGTTAAGGGTTACGCAAAAAACAAGCTTTAACCGCCTAAAATCATAAACCAGTTGGGTTGCCGTTTTTAGCAACCCAACTGCTGATGCAAAGTTTACGTTCGTATCAACGTGATGAGCAAATCTAGCTGAAAATCACCCCAAACCCTATCGGCTGTCAATACCTGCAAATTATCCAGCACTTTAGCAGTGGCTAAACAAGCCCTATCACCGAGCGACAAGCCTAGTTGCCGTGTTTAAAGCCTTAACAAACCGGCTTCCAGCGCCATTGCGGCATTAAAATCGACCACTTCAACAGGCAATAGAACGGCAAACGATTCAAGCGCGGTTATGGACATGCCCCCCCTGCTAACTTACTGATGACTTCGCTGAAATTAACGGTCGAGATAATCGCTTTGCCCTGCGTAATGGCGGCTTCTGCCATTGCAGCACCGGGTTCATTTTGGATGAGCGTTAATAATGCCGAGGCATCAAGCACAACCGTGTTATTCATCGGCTGCTGCTTGGCGGCGCTCTGCGATCAAGGCAGCACATAAGCTGGGCGCGCCAGTGCCAAGGCATTTTGTAAAGCCAACGATTTTGGCGTGATATGAATTTCACCATTAACCAGCGACAACAGTAAATCATCGCCCTCTTTGACGCCAAGACTGGCGCGCATTTGGGCAGGTAGCACAATGCGTCCGCCTGCTGAAAGTTTGGTTGATAATAAATTCATGACAAATAATTATTATTGACAACTAATGTAAAGGAGAGTCGCTACTTTTGCGATAGCTTGTTTTGGGCATCCCAGCCCAAGCAAGCGGCAAAAGACTACGCGACAGTTATTTTGCTCCGCAAGCCCCGATACCCCTGGCACAATATCGTCCCGACCCAGCAAGGGGATCGGGACATCGTGCCAATAGTTGACGCTGCCTATCGGTAAGCCTCTGTATTTCACCTACGCGTTGCTCCGGCTCAACACCCGGCCCTGTGCAGCTATCGGGGACTAAAAATCATCACTTCGCTATCGCTCCGTTTCCATGATTTTCAGCGTAAGTGTCATTTTATAAAAAAATGTCACTTATTTCAAAGCATATCCAGAGCTGGTTTCACCGCTGTCACCAACGCATTAACCTGTTGGCGATGGCTAAGCTTAATATCCACAAATCCCGCCGCTTTTAGCTGTGCAAGGGCGGATGTTTCACGCATGATGTGGTTAGCGGATTCATCGCTGAATAAATGCACAATCCAATGTTCTAATACATCCAGTTTTTGCAGGCCGATGAGGACTTTAAAATAACCGCTGACTTCTTCTTGGATAAGGCGGGTGTGCCGAGAAACCTCATCTAGCGCATAACGGTCACCATTAATGAAATGTCCACCGGCTTTTAGAATCCGCAGGCTTTCAGTGATAACCAAAGCACGATAATCGTCCGAAAAATTATGCAAAGTATAGGCGCTGGCAACTACGTCAACGCTGGCAGTCGGTATTGCGCGCAATGCCGTTAAGGCGTCGTCTCCGCAAAAAGTTACTTTTTGTTGTGCAAACCAGGCGTGTAAGTGTTGTTTGGCTTGATTTTGCATCACCGGTTCATTATCAATACTAAGCACCGTAAGATTGTCATGCTGCGAAAGTATGGCTAGCGTTGTAATGCCAGTGCCGCCGCCCAATTCAACGACTTGTAGCGGCTGTTCAGCGATTGCAGCATGGGTGGCGACAGTGCAGCCGACTAAATGGCTCATTTGTGCAGACAATGGCGACAGCAATTTTAATAATTGATATTCTTGCCCAATAACGCCGGCAAATAGGGCATCATAATTCTGTTCAGTGGTCATGGTTTTTCACCTGTTGTTTAAGCGCTAACGCTTCCAGTTGTTCAGGTGTGGCTGCTGTTTGGTATTCTTCTTTCCAGACCCTATAGGGCATACCGTAGACAATTTCCCGAGCTTGTTCATAATCCAGATCAATACTGCGCTCTTGTGCGGCAGCCGAATACCATTTAGCGAGGCAATTACGGCAGAAATCTGCCAAATTCATTAAATCAAGGTTTTGCACTTCGGTATGTATTTGTAAATGCTGAATAAGCCGTCTAAAAGTGGCCGCTTCAAGTTCGGTTTGCGAATGCTTGTCCATCAAGATATTCCATAATCTAAAGCGTTTATTTTAACAGAATCGCCAGTCAGGGATGTACAATACGCATTAATGAATTTACAATAATGGCATTTTTAGTTTCCAACAGTGAACACATAAATGAGAATTCACAGTTCATCTTTAAGATCCCCACCCGCTAAATCAGTTGGAACACCAATTGATAAATTGGCGCGTGTGCAAAATAAGCTTACACGGGAAGAACCTAAAGCATCAATTGTTGAAATAGCTCAAACACCGGCTGAAATTGAGCAAGCTTTAGTAAAAGCGGGTTTAGGATTTTCAAATGAGCCGCTGATTAAAGATGTTTTAAATGATCCTGTGCATACTAAAATTAAACAAGCCTTAACGGCTTACGATGATCAACGCAATCAATCCATTCAAAATCAACGTGCAGAATTAATTTTTGGGGTTGATTTTTACGTTTAGCACCCCATTTCTTGGTAACCTATGAAACAGCTCTTTGAATTTTTCCCCATCCTGTGTTTTTTTATTGCCTATAAATTTTATGATATTTATATGGCTACAGCGGTGGTAATCGTTGCAACCATTATTCAAGTTGGCGTTACTTGGTTTAAATACCGTAAAGTTGAAGTTATGCAATGGATTACCTTGGCGTTAATTTTAATTATGGGTGGTGCAACGCTTTACTTGCATGATGAACAATTTATAAAATGGAAATTAAGCATTATTGAATGGTTGTTTGGTATCGCTTTTATCGGCAGTCAATACATAGGCGAAAAACCCTTTATTGAGCGGATGATGTCAGGCAGCTTGGATTTACCCAAGGCTATCTGGAAGCGTTTAAATACCTTATGGGGGGTGTTTTTTATCAGTGTGGGATTTATTAACGTCTACGTGATGTTTAATTACGATACTGATGATTGGGTATCCTTCAAAACCTTTGGAGTGCCGGCGCTTATGTTTATCTTTATTGCCTTACAGATGATTTTTTTATACAAACACATTCCTGAGACCGAGAAGTAACGTGTTATATGCAATCATGAGTACAGATATAGCAGACAGCCTGAGCCAAAGGCTTATTGCAAGACCGGCGCATTTAGAACGCTTACAAATTTTACGGGCGCAGGGAAGGTTAATTTTAGCAGGGCCACATCCTGCTATAGAAAGTGAAAGTCCCGGTGATGCAGGTTTTACCGGTAGCTTGGTTGTTGCAGAATTTGACAGCCAAGCAGACGCGCAACAATGGGCTGATAACGATCCGTATCTTAAAGCGGGTGTTTATCAGCAGGTAACAATTAAACCCTTTAAACTTGTCTTTCCGTAATGATCAGTACCCAAATTAAAACCTTATTAACGTCACACTTATCCCCCGAAAAACTGGAACTTATCGATGATAGCTCGGCACATGCCGGCCATGCTGGCGCTCAAGCTGGCGGTGGGCATTACTTTGTAACCATTGTCAGCAGTGCCTTTGAAGGTAAATCAATGGTGCAACGCCACCAATTGGTATATCAAGCATTGGGCGATATGATGAAACAACAGATCCACGCATTAGGCATTAACGCATTAACTCCCTCTGAAGATAACACACAGGAATCACTATGAATAAAAAAATTGTTTCACTTTTATTAGCAAGCTCAACCTTGATGATTGGTTGTAATGAACCTTCTAAAACGGCTAATAACGCCACAACACCTTCTGCAACGGCATTAGCAACCGCAGTGCCGACCGTTAAAAAAGAAGATGCAGTCGCGGCTGTTAACGGCACCTACATCAGCAAAACAGATTTAAAAGCCTTGGAAGATGATATTGCGCAGCGTTCGCACGGCCAACAATCTTTTCCTAAGAAACAGTTGATTGATGAATTGGTACAACGCGAATTGTTAGTGCAATCTGCCGTAACGAAACAATTGCAAAATTCACCAGAAGTTATGGCACAGATGGAAATGGCCAGAAGGTCTTTGTTATCGCAAGCGGCTTTAAAAGCGCAACTGGATGCCAGTCCTATTACGGATGCTGATCTGAAAGCAGAATATGACAAACAAATCGGTACACAAGATAAAACCGAATTCAAAGCTCGGCATATTTTAGTCAAAACGGAAGATGAAGCTAAAAAAATCATTGCACAGTTGGATAAATCCAAAGGTAAAGATTTTGCGGCTTTAGCTAAAAAACACACGACAGACCCTTCTGGAAAAGACAGTGGCGGTGATCTTGGCTGGTTCGGTGCGAAACAAATGGTCGCGCCTTTTTCAGCCGCAGTGGCTGCTTTAGAAAAAGGCAAGTACACCGCAACACCCGTTAACACTCAATTTGGCTGGCATGTTATTTTAAGGGAAGACAGCAGAGAGCAAACCCCACCGCCTTTCGACACTGTTAAAGAACAGATTCGTCCTATGGTACAACGGTCCAAGATTGAAGGTTTGTTAAAAGGCTTACGTGACCAAGCAAAAGTCGAAATCTTATACGTTGAACCCACCGCGCCGCCTGCTGCTGCGGTTGTGCCTGCTGAACCAGCTACTGCAACTGATGCTTCAGCGCCTGCGGCACCAGCAGCAGCGAAATAAACAAAAGCACTTAGTTTTACTAAAAAGGCGGCTTAGAGCCGCCTTTTTTTTGCATGACGTTTTTTTATACTTTAGCGATCAAAATTCGGTCATTGGCAACCTAAAATACGCTATTGATGCATTACCTATCAATATATCCAAATTGCTTGCGATAATTACTACACGGTAAAGGCTAAATCTTAACATTATCCTAGAAACCGCAGTTGAACCACGCGACGCCCGTTCGCCCTCGACTGCATGGATGCAGGAGGCGGAGCAACGCAGGAGCAGTTGCCGAAGGGCTGGGCGGGCGTTTTGTGTGGCTCACCAAATGGGGGGTGCGTAACTCATTAGCTTGAAATAACAACCAAC
Organism: Methylococcaceae bacterium; assembly: GCA_013141155.1. Lineage (GTDB taxonomy): Bacteria > Pseudomonadota > Gammaproteobacteria > Methylococcales > Methylomonadaceae > SXIZ01. The sequence continues at coordinate 11,067 of JABFRM010000060.1, forward strand.
TTAAGCGCACTTTACCGAATAACGGTCAATCACCGTTGTTTCCCTTGAATCTACACAAAATTCGCAGGAATATTTATGTCACAAATGAATAGAGTAATCGCTTCCACCATGGTGGGGAACGGCTTAGAATGGTATGACTACGCCCTTTACGGCACATTTACAGCCCTGATCAGTAAGCATTTTTTTCCACCAGGAGATGATGCCGTAGCCTTAATCGCCACCTTTGGCATCTTTGCCATCGGCTTTTTAATGCGCCCCTTAGGCGCTATGTTTTTTGGGGCAATTGGCGATAAATTCGGCCGAAAAAATGCCTTGGCCTTGTCTATCTTATTAATGGCATTTCCCACCGCCTGCATTGGTTTACTGCCCACCTATCAAGCAATTGGGTTATGGGCGCCAATATTATTAACGGTTATTCGACTCGTACAAGGCATTGCGGTGGGCGGCGAATTTGGCGGATCAATTGTCTATTTGGTTGAACATTCATCCCCACATAATCGTAATTTTATCGGCAGCTTATCCATGCTCAGCATGTTAATAGGCTTACTGAGTGGTGCCATGATGGCAACCGCTTTGGCAGAATTTATGCCCGCCGAAGCATTTGAAAGCTATGGTTGGCGAATCCCGTTTATCCTCGGTTTTTTTATTGGCATCGTAGGCTTATATATCCGCTCCAAACTGGACGAAAGCCCTGTGTTTATAGAGGCGCAAGAAGCGGGGCATATTTCAGAAACCCCTATCAAAGACACCTTACAGCATAACTACAAAGAGATTTTGTTGGGCATTGGTGCCTATCTGGCAGTGACCATCCCGTTCTATATTCAAACGGTATTTATGCCAAGCTTTATGGTGAAGTTTTTAAAATTCTCACAAGCAGATGCGTTATTGTTATTTACCGTCAGCTTAATCACTATGATGGTCGTAGCGCCTTTATCGGCGATATTGGCTGATAAAAAAGACCGTGAAACGCTGTTAAAAATAGTGTTAATCACCTATGGGCTATTTGCAATACCATACATAACCCTGCTGGATTATAAAACCTTCAGCTTTGCACTGGGTTCACAAATCGCCTTCTCAATTATTTTGGGCGCTTACATTGCCCCTATTCCAACACTGGTGGTGGAGTTATTCCCCACCAAAACCCGTTACACCGGCATGTCCTTAGCGTGTAATCTAGCGGCAGCGATATTTGGCGGCACCGCACCCATTGTGGTGACTAAATTGATTACGCTAACGGACTCTCACACCCCGATTGCTTTTTATATTATTTTCGCCGCGGCAGTATCTTTCTTTTGCATTACCTTGATCAAAATCCGCCGTCAACGCGGCTTAATGTATTTGGTATGAAACGTCACGCTATAAAGTACTCAGTCAACTTAATTTTGACGCACGCAATATAGACCTACGAGGCATTTAAAACCTCGTAGGACTTGCAGTGAACTAAAAACGTGACTCGACAAAACAAAAATGACTGAGTACCAGGGCAAAGGGAAGCGTTCATACCATTGCCCTATGATTCGTCTTAAGGATACCTAAAACTCAAACGCATTCTGCAAATCCCCCGCATTTACCCGCACACCCTTTAATGCTTCCAGGTTAAAGCGTTGCGTAATAAATTTCAGAATAGAGGTAGTATCGTAATAACTATGATCCACATGATGTTTTTTGGCGAACGGCGAAATCACCAAAGTTGGAATACGCGTACCAGGCCCCCAACGATCCCCTTCGGGCGGCGCAACATGATCCCAATAGCCACCATTTTCATCATAAGTCACAATAATCGCCATGTGCGGCCATTGCACACTATTTTGTAAGCTTGCCACCACCTCGGCAATATGCGCATCACCAGACATAATATCGGTATAACCGGGGTGTTGATTGAGATTGCCTTGTGGCTTATAAAATACCACTGCGGGTAATATCCCTTTTTTAATGTCATGTTGCAGATCAGTATAATCTTTCAGATGCACTGCCCGCTCTGCCGCACCTTTTTTAGTGGTAGGATTAAAGCGCGCAAAATAATTAAATGGCTGGTGATGTGTTTGGAAATTAGGTGTGCCTTCGTTATAAATAACCTCGGGCGAACTTAACGCCTCATTCCATGCACCTGCGTACCAAGTCCAACTCACATTTTTTGCGCTTAACGTATCGCCAATGGTTTTGAAGTATTGTGCCGGCAACGGTTTTTTAGCTGGATCAGCAAGGCGACTGTCACCCGCAACCTCTGGCGGTATTTTGCTGGGCTGATAAGGAGGTTGCTCTTTATTGACCGCGTAACCATCAGGCGTCACGCTTTTATCTTTCCGATAGCTTGGCTTGCCATCCAAAGCGCTGGCGGCTGAGTTTTCGGCTACTTGCAACCTAACACCGCCACTGTCAACCGCACTGATTATTTCACTGGGTACATTGGTAAATATCGGCGTACAAGCACATACCAACCAGAAATGGTTAAGAAAAGACCCCCCAAATGCACCCATAAAAAAATTATCCGCCAAGGTGTATTGCTGCGCCAACTGCCACATTTTCATGGCAGAACCGTCATAATAGCCCATCGTCAAACCGCCGACATTTGACCAAGCCGCAAATAAATTATTGCTGCCACCATTAATCTGCATTTGGTTATTGTAAAAACGATGCACCAAATCCGGCGTAGCGGTGTTGAGCGCAAGCCCAGGCAATTCGCCAGGTGGTGCATCAATACGGAAAGGGGCATTGGGCAATGTGGGGATGAACGCTAACGCTTCGGCGACATCCGCCGCAGCTTCCCATACAGC
>JABFRM010000034.1 GCA_013141155.1 Methylococcaceae bacterium
ACCGTGACCAAGCGGTGACTAATAGCGGCGGTGCAACGCAAACCAACAGTGTTTTTTCGCAGTTGGATTGGCGCTTTATCACCGATTGGAGTTTGATGGCGGGGGTAAGGTTTGATGATTGGCAGGCCTTGGACGGACACTATTATGATTATTTAAATAAAGACTCTAAATTACGAAACCAAAACTATGCTGATCGGGATGCTTCGCGCGTCTCGTCTAAAGCTGCACTGGAGTTTTCACCCGGCAACTGGACATTCCGTTATTCGTTTTCTAAAGCTTACCGCTTTCCGGTGGCTGAGGAGCTTTTTTCGAGTGCTAATTCTTTTGCTGCGCTAACCAAGGCTGATCCAAATCTGGGACCTGAAAATGGGTTGTTTCATAATTTCATGACTCAGTATGATATTCCTCGCGGCTATGTGCGCGCGAATTTCTTTTATGACACCATTAACAATGAAATTGTTTCCGTCTCTAAGAGTGCTGGCGGGCAAAACGTTAATGCTTTTCAAGCATTTGGACAAACCGAAACTATTGGGGCAGAATTGACCTTTATGCAAAACGAAATCTTTGGTTTGCCGGTTGACTTCATGGCGAACGGTACGTTTATGAATAAGCAAATAACCCAAGACCAAGATAAAAGCTATATCGGCAATGAGTGGGCGCGTATTCCTAAACTACAAGCTAACGTTTCAGCCACCTACCATATTTTGCCAGTCTGGGATTCTTCGGTGGGGGTTCGTTACCGCAGTAACATTTTTCAACGGTATGAAAATAATGATACGGTCTCAAATGTGTTCAGTGGTTCAGACGAATACACCTTTGTCGATTTTAAAACCACGTTTCATTTACCGATTCATCCACATTTAAAAAGCTCGATTACAGCAGGGGTTGATAATATATTGGATCAGGATCGTTATGAAAATAACCCGCTGGCGCAGCGTTCTTATTACGTGAGTCTGTCGCTTAAGTATTAAATTTAGGCATTAATTTGTTGGATTTAGGCTGGGGGCGTAATGGCATTTATTAATATTACGCCCTTTTTTTTAAATATTTTAGAGGTGTTAACTGTGAAACTTTTTACTGCCTTCTTGCTTATGGCTAGTTTAATGATGACGGGTTGTGCAAACGATGCCGTCAAGCCGGTTGCAGAAGCTCAAAAAACCAAAATGCACCAACACGCATCCCTAAAAAAAGGCGTGTGTGCCGACGCGAAAGCGCCGCCGTTAAGCCAATGCTCAGAAACGGTAACGGCAACCTTTGATCACCACGGCACTTTATGGGTCGCTTGGGTCAATAATGATCAAATTTATGTGCAATCTTCAAACGACAAAGGCCACAGCTTCTCAGATCCCGTAGTGGTGAATGCTGCGCCAGAAGCAGTTGCTGCCCAAAACGAAAGCCGCCCTAAAATTAAGCTAGATGCACAGGGCAATATCTATCTGACTTGGGTGATTACGTTGGATAAGAAACGCAGCACCTATGTGCGCTTTAGTCGCTCTACCGATGGCGGCAAGCATTTTTCTACGCCTGTGACGGTGAATGATAATGTCGAGATAATTCGCCATCGTTTTGATACTTTGGCGGTGGGCAATAGGGGTGAAATATTTATTGCTTGGCTGGATGCGCGGCATACCGAAGCGGCTAAAAAAGTCGGTCAAGAGTTTAAGGGCTTGTCGCTTTATTTCACTTGGTCTAACGATGGCGGGCAGCATTTTTATCCTAATCAAAAAATCGCTGATCATACTTGTGAATGCTGCCGATTAGAGTCGGCGATTGACCGGAATAATTTACCGGTGCTTGCTTGGCGGCATATTTTTGAGGGGGGTATTCGTGACCATGCTTTGGTGACCTTCAAAGATTGGCATACGCCGGGTGACATTCAGCATCTCGGCGCAGAAAACTGGAAAATTGATGCCTGTCCGCATCATGGCCCTGGCCTTGCGATTGCGGATTCAAATATCTATCATGCGGTATGGTTCAGTAATTCAGAGACCAAACAAGGCTTGTTTTATGGCTATTCCAGCGATGCCGGAAAAAGTTTCTCCCAACCAGTCAATTTTGGTAAGGCTGGTGCCACGCATCCGCATGTGTTGGCTGTAGGTCAACGGGTCGGTGTGGTTTGGCAAGAATTTGATGGTAAAAACAATATTGTGCAGTTTATGCAATCAACTGATGCCGGTAAAACTTGGACGAAACCCGTCGTCGCCGCACAAACCGCAGAAATGCTGGATGAACCGTTTTTGGTGAGCGATGGACAGCAGCTTTATCTTTCTTGGCATGCGCCGCAGCAGGGGTATTACTTAACGTTGTTGGATGGTTAAATTACAGGCACTTATTGGGTAGCGAATTGAATTGCGCTGTTAAAGGCGTGCGTATCTGCACAAGTTTCTAAGCCCGTCATTCCGGCAGGGAAGCCGGAATCCAGAGCCAAGGATGGTAACTACCGAACATCTACGGTTGTGTTAAGCTCGAACATTCACGTCCTGTGACTGGGTTCCCGGCTTCCTTGCCGGAATGACGTATAACTAAATTTGTGTAGATGCTTATGGTTAAAGGCGTGGATACGGTTGACTTAAGCCGTGAAAAGCTTTTAAATCTCTGAATCTGGTCTGTTGCTTATGGTTTTTTTGTAAAATTGATTAACCCATGTATCACTTATTTGCACAATATGGCTGGTTTTAATAGCCTGTATTGCTGCTTGTGTTTTGTTAAATCTAATGGTTGGAATATTGTATGTCTATTTTTTGCAAGTCCCTTATGTGCATGGCAATCGTTGCCTTGGCTGGGGTGCCGCAGCTTGGCTGGTCGGAAAATTTAACGCCAGCCGTTACGCCACAGGCTAAAGCGGTTGAGCTTAGCGCAGCGGCAACGCCTGACAAACTTTTGGAACAATACCGGACAGCGCTGCATCAATTAGAAAATGCACGGATCAACAATCAGCAAGTACAAGCGCAACTGCATTCGCAAGCGGATGAAAAGCAATCGTTGGAAAAACAGTTGCTGGATATAGATGTGACCAAGCAAGGCTTAGTGCCGTTGATTTTGCGGATGGTGACGCACCTGGATACTTTTATTCAAATGGATTTGCCTTTTCTCAGCAAAGAACGGCAACAACGTATTGGTTTATTAAAGCAGATGCTGGTAAAAGCGGATGTCACGGATGCTGAAAAATTTCGGCGCATTATGGAGGCTTTTCAGGTGGAAAATGAATACGGTAAAACCATTGAAGCCAGCAAAGACAATATTGTGTTAAGCGGTGTGCCGGTAGCGGTGGATTTACTGCGTTTGGGGCGAGTGGCTTTGTATTATCAGCGCTTGGATGGCAGTGAAGCGGGGTATTGGAATAAGCAGAATAAACGCTGGGAAGGGTTAGATTCAAGTTATGGCGATGCCATTCAAAAAGGCTTACGCATCGCGCGTAAAGAAACCGCACCGGATATGTTGGTGGTGCCGGTTTCTGTACCTGAGGCGGCACAATGAAAAACATTTTGATATTTATATTAACGTTGTGTATTTGCAATCCATTACGGGCAGAGCATTTAGAGCAAGATAAATTATTGCGTGAAATTCAACAAACACAGCGCGATTCCGGCAAGCTGTCGAGTGCCAAAGAAGCTGAGTTTTTAGCGGATAAATCCAAGCAGCCAGCGTTGTTGGAGTCGGTACACAGCGAATTGGCTAAGCAAGCCGCCAGTGCCAGTCAGTTGCACGCGCAATTGGACGCGAATGCCGCGCAAATAAAGCAACTGGAGGACAGGCTGTCTGAAAAGCGTGCGCCTTTGGGGGATTTATTTGCTATCGCTAAACAAGTCGCTGGGGATTTAAAGGCGGAATTGAATAATTCCATTATCTCGGCACAATTTCCAAATAGAACTGCGAATTTGAGCGCAATGACCGATAACAAGGCTCTGCCAACGCTGGCGCAATTGGAACAACTCTGGTTTACCTTGCAACAGGAAATGACCGAGTCTGGCAAAGTGGTGCATTACGACAGCGAAATCTTATCGACGGCAGGCGAGTCGCGCAAGGCGAAAGTGGTGCGGATAGGCGGATTTAATGCGCTAGCCGACGGGCAGTATTTGCGCTATATACCAGAAACCGGCAAATTGTCGGATTTACCCCGCCAACCAGAAAGGAAATATTTGGCTTTGGCGGAAAACTTTGCCGATACCCAAACCGGTCAAGCGCCGCTAGCTTTAGATCCCACGCGCGGTTCAATCTTAGGCATGTTGATCCAAGCGCCTAGTCTTAGGGAGCGCGTGGATCAAGGGGGTTTGATTGGCTACATTACCCTCATTTTGGGCGCGTTGGGCTTTATCTATGGCGTGTATCGGCTGGTGCAATTGTCCTCAATCAGCAAGAAGATGACGCAACAAATGCAAAGCGCCACGCCGCGTGATGATAATCCCTTAGGACGCATTTTTGCGATTGCCGAAAAAAGCAATCTGGAAGACACCGACAACCTTGAGTTGCTGTTGGATGAGGCGGTCACCCGCGAAGTGCCGGTACTGGAAAAAGGCTTAGGGCTGTTGAAACTGGTTGCCAGCATCGGGCCGTTGTTGGGCTTGCTGGGAACGGTCACCGGGATGATTGTGACCTTTCAGTCGATTAGTTTATTTGGTACCGGTGATCCAAAATTAATGGCGGAAGGTATTTCGCAGGCACTGGTGACCACAGTCGAAGGTTTGTGCGTGGCCATTCCGTTATTGTTTTTGCACAGCATTGTTGCCGCGCGTAGCCGGAATTTGGTGCAGATTTTAGATGAACAAACTGCGGGCTTGATCAGCCGTAGGGCTGGTAAGTAATGCCTGTATTGGTTGATTTTTTAGGATCGTTACGGGACTTTCTCAATACGGGTGGTACGGTGTTGTGGGTGATCTTGCTTACTTCAGTGTGTTTATGGACGTTGGTGGTGGAGCGATTTTTGTTTTTTAAACTGACTTATCCTGCACGGAAAATGCAGTGGCTAACGCAATGGGAAAATCGCGCCGATAGGGTTTCTCCGCATGCCTTAAATATTCGCGATTGCCTTATTTCTGAAGCCAAAATTAATATGCGCGCCACTTTGCCGATTATCAATATGTTGGTTAGTTTATGTCCGTTGCTAGGATTACTGGGGACAGTCACTGGCATGATCCATGTGTTTGATGTGATGTCGGTGACCGGCACCAGTAATGCCAGGGCAATGGCGGCAGGTGTGTCACAAGCCACTATCCCGACGATGGCAGGAATGATGATCGCCATCGGTGGCCTGTATTTCAGTAAAAAATTGGAAGAACGTGTCAGTGATGAAACCCATCATTTGACCGATTTATTAAAATATCACTAAGGTTAATTATGCGCCGTAAAAGTAATCGCTCGTCAGGCGACCAAAATGCCGAACTCGATATGACGCCGATGTTGGACATCGTGTTTATTATGCTGATTTTCTTTATCGTGACCAGCTCCTCGGTGAAAGAATCCGGCCTGGAGGTCAACCGTCCGCAAGCGGCATCGGCAGAAAAAAAAGAACAAGCGCATATTATTGTGGCGATTAGCCCGACCGGGGAAATCTGGATAGACAAGCATGTGGTGGATATTCGTGCGGTCAGGGCGAATGTCGCGCGCTTACATGCTGAAAATCCACTGGGATCGGTAGTGATTACCGCAGATCGGGAAACCAAAACCCATGTATTGGTCAGCGTGATGGATCAAATTCGTTTGGCGGGTATCACTAATGCGTCCATTGCCACGGAAGCAGGCGAACCGTGAAGACAATGGTGACCGCTTTATTGGCGGGTTTGCTGATTTCGTTGGGGTTGTTTTGGCTGATGCAGTCCATGTTGATGAGTAATCAGCAGACGGTAAAAAAATCTGATACTTTGGCGATGATGGATTTTATACGTTTGAAACGTGAGCCGCTACCAGAAAAAATCAAGCCTAAGCCCCCTGAGAGAAAAATCGAGAAGGTGGTGGAAAAAATACAGAAAATCGAAAAAGTGCAGAAGATTTCAAAAGCTGAAGATTCAAAGCCTATTCAGAAAGTGCAGCATAAACCAACGCTTAAGACGATAGTACCCATTACGCGTAAAGTGGAAACAGTAAAACAGGATATTCCGGCCACACCGAAACTGGATATTCCTGCACCAACCAACGCTTCTAACCGTCCCGTTATTAGTAATTCAGCATCAACTGGCACAACAAGAGCCATTAACAGTGTTAGTCCACAAGCTGTCAAAGGCAATAATGGCACAACGACTAAAGTCAACGATAACGGTGGCGAACAGGGTAAAGGTGGCGGCGCAAGCTCCGGCGTGGTGGTGTTGGAGCGTGTTAAGCCCGTATATCCTTTGCGGGCGTTTAGCCGACATATTGAAGGCAAGGTTACCGTGGAATTGACTATTTCAACCAGCGGCTCAGTAATTGACGCAGTTGTTGTTAATGCTCAGCCGCCTGATATTTTTGATGATGCTACTTTGAAGGCGATGCGAAAATGGACATTTAAACCAAAGATAGTTGATGGGAAACCAGTTGAGCAGCGCGCCGTTGTGCCGTATAGGTATACTATTGTTAAAGATTGAATGTTAGCCAGTTGGGTACGCATCGCGTACCTTCGTGGGGGTGGTTAAGCTAACTAGGGTAATCATTGCGTACTTTTATGATTTACGCAGCATTCAAATCTTCATTTTCATATAGCCGGACTTTTTTCCAGCCAGCAAATTTTTTATCATGAAAAGGAATATCGTGATCTATAGAATGTTCGTAACACATTCTGAACAGGCGCGCGGTTCTAAACGCGTGCAATTCATCATCTGCGGTAATGGTCAAAATGTTCCCTACCTGAAAAGTCTTATTGCAGGATTTGCGATTATCAACCCAAAACACGGTATAGCATAAATAACTTTTATCTTTGCGGTGGTCGTATTTAATGGTTCTGGAAACCCCAGTGACTCCCGTTGTGGTTTTGTTCTTGGGGGGCTTTAAAAAGCGCGTTCTACTGCCTTTTAAGACGGTCAGCATTTGGTCGCGCCAAGCGATGGCAGCGTTCAGCGATTTTGCATGGCTGCCCCACATTTTGTGCGAGAAATATCTACTGTGTTCTTTGCCGCGTCTGACAATGCGAACTTGGTAACCAAATATATCGGGTTCGGTGATGTGTTTATGCTTAACTTTAACTTTCATTTTATTTAACGTATCTTACGTAATTTTGATGTTTAATAACAAGAGTCCTCAACTGCTAGGACTCGGATCGATGAAAAAAGTTTTGTTGTAATGTATAGCGACGGATTTTTCTTATTCATTAACGGACATTACTAATAATTTTTGTTTAATAATGGTGGACTCAGCGTAGTGGTGGACAATGAGCATAAAAGCATTGTCTGCTGAATGACTATAAGCATTAAGTGTGCCAAATTAATAAACATTTGAATATGAATGATTTTTATTTTTAAGGGCAAATAAAAGCATACCAAAATTGCAGTGGCCTGCAAATTTGGTATGCAAATTTGGTATGACTTTTGTAACGTTCAACTTAAAAACCCATTGCGTATCCGGAATCCGGTTTGTCTTAAAACTATCCAAGTATGATTAGCCTGTTAATGAAGCCAGTGTTGATTTTTAGACGCAACTGATTGTTTAGAAATTTCCTAACATTTAGAATCCCCTAATTTACACAAGCAGGTTGGCGTTCTAAATGTCACTTAAAACGGATCGAGGCTATTGCAAAATAGTCGTTTAAAACAAGAGGGAGGTCTAAAGTATTGTAAAAACTGAAATCTGGTAACAATAGCTGTCGCCTCATGTGTTATTGGCTGCTACTGAAGTATTGTACAGATCCCAATAAAATCAAGTTGGGAATTACATTATTCGACAACGCCAGAATTTTTTAGGGTAAAATAAATCCAATCCACTTTTATGAAGTGGGCTAGGATTAATTGTAACCTTTTGATTTATAATTTAATGGAGTTAAGTGATGAGCGTTTTAGTCGGTAAACAAGCCCCTGATTTTACGGTACCTGCGGTTTTAGGCGATGGTCAAATTGTGGATTCCTTTTCGTTTTCACAAGCCACCAGAGGCAAATATGCCATGGTGTTTTTTTATCCATTGGACTTTACTTTTGTGTGTCCAAGTGAGTTAATTGCGTTGGATCATCGTATTGAGGAATTTAAAAGCCGTAATGTTGAAGTGATCGCGGTGTCGATTGATTCACATTTTACGCACAATGCCTGGCGTAATACGCCTATCAATCAAGGGGGTATAGGCCCTGTTCGCTATACGATGGCCGCTGATATGGCGCATACCATTTGTAAAGATTATGATGTTGAAGCGGATGCCCCAGCGGTAGCTTATCGTGGTAGTTTTTTAATTGACCGTAGCGGCAAAGTGCGTCATCAAGTAGTGAATGACTTACCGTTAGGCCGTAATCTGGATGAAATGCTGCGGATGGTCGATGCACTGCAATTTTTTGAAGAAAACGGTGAAGTGTGTCCAGCAGGTTGGAAAAAAGGCGATGCCGGTATGGATGCAAGTCCTAAGGGCGTGGCAGATTATTTAGGTAAAAACGCGGGAAAATTGTAAGTCCCTGGTTTTTAAAAGCGCACCTGAACTTAGGGGTGCGCTTATTAGGATTATCCTTTAAAAATTACTCAAGATGCTTTTGTGCATCTGCCAGAAGTTTTTTTCTTACCAATACCGCCGCGATAATCGCTGCGATGGCGGGTAAATGTCTTACCACTGATAAAATCATCCACGAGCGATTTGGCATGCCTTTTAACAGTGGATTGGCCACGCCTAAGGTTACAATCCACCATACCAGCCAGTAGCCTACCAGGCCAATAAGCACCCATTTAACTGGATTTTCTTGTTGCTCTTTTGCAGTTTGAAAGAACCAAACCAACATGATAATGGCTGCAATTTTTGCTAGCATCATAAAAATACCCCCCTTTTTTTTATTATAAAAATTCACTGTTACAGTTTTAGGATTTGCCTGAAGAGCAGTGCAAATATGCTAGGCTATAACGATCTGTATCATATTACTAAAACGGCAATGGTGAAATAAAAAACCATGAAAAAACCATTAAAAATCGCTTTATTACTTGCAGGTATTTTGGCTGCGGGATTGCTATTGGCGATAATCGGCGTATGGCTGCTGATCGATCCAAATAATTTTAAACCCGAGCTTGCGGCATTGGTTAAGCAACGCACGGGTAGGGCGTTGAGCATTCCTGGCGATCTTAAGTTTGCGATTTTCCCCGCACCCGGTTTTAAAGTGGGCAAGATGACATTGAGTAATGCGGCTAATTTCCCCGATAAAGCGTTTGCTGAAATTACTGCGGCGGATGTGCGCATCAAGTGGATGCCATTACTAAAGAATAAAATTGAATTGGGTAAAATACAGTTATACGGCTTGGTGCTGAACTTATCAAAAAATAAACAAGGTGAAAGCAATTGGGCTGATTTAAGTAAACGGCCGCAGGCAGGTGAAATTACCCCGCCATTAGATGTCAGCACCACTGATAAACGTAGCGCTGAAACATTTTCGGTAGATCAGCTTAGCTTGGAACAGGGGCATATTCGGTGGGAAGACCAGCAGGCCGAACGGGTTATTGACGTGACCGAGGTGCAAGTTACCGCCGATAATTTGGGGTTGGCAAGACCGATTACCCTAAGCTTAGGTTTTAACCTCAGCAAGCGGGGCGTAGCGAGCGAGCATAAAATTCAGTTGCGCGCGCAACTGAATTTGGATAATGCCTTGGATGTCTTTAATGCTAAGGACATCATGGTAAGTGCATATTCTACAGGCGAGCAAATTCCTGGGGGGCATTTAACCGTGGCAGGATTGATTAAAGCCGTTGAATATCAGCAAACGCTGCAAACCTTTAAAGTTGAAGGTTTGCAGGCCAGCGCGCTAAATCTTAGCCTCAATGCCGATTTGAGCGGTCACCAGTTACGCAATAACCCCGACATACGTGGCACGGTGCAGGTGGCGGCGTTTAACCCCAAACAATTTTTACAACAACAAACCCTGGCAATACCTGCAACGCAAGACCCAACGGTGTTGAGTAGTTTAGCGGCCGATTTAGCCGTACAGGCAACTGACCATTCGCTTACGCTGAATCATTTTAATGTCAAATTAGACCAGACCCGTTTGAAAGGGTCAGCTGAGCTAGTCGATTTTAAACAACCGGTCATTACCTTTTCGGCTGAAATAGATACGTTGGATGTCGACCGTTATTTTGCACCCCAGGCTAAAGTACCTACGCCTATATTGTCATCGTCAGTGGTGATTGCCGCTACCAATCAAGCTGTGCAACCCTTAGAGCGTTTAAAGAATTTATCGCTTAATGGTAAATTACTGATCCGGCAGTTGAAAATGAATCATCTGGACATGCAAGAGGTCAGTCTGGACATGCAAAGTAAGACTGGGCAAATTCAAACGCAACAAACCATAAAACAGCTCTATCAGGGTTTTTATCAAGGCAATGCGTCATTATCGTTGCTAGATAACATGCCGCACATTACCGTAGATGAAAAAATAGCGCATATTAATCTGGAGCCGTTTTTGTCTGCTTTAAGCGCTAATGCCCAGTTGACCGGCGTCCTAGATGCCTCCGCACAACTCCACGGGCAGGGAAATACCGCCAAAGCCTTGAAAGCATCTCTGGCAGGTGATGTGCAGTTTCTGGTTGAAAATGGTGCCATTAAGGGCCTTAACCTCCAGAAATTGTTGGACAATCTTAAATCGCTGCTCAGCGGTCAAATCATTGCCCCTGCGTATAACAGCGAGCAAAGCTTATTCAGCCACTTAAAAGGCACGGCGAATGTTAAAGCGGGCATTATTGAAAATCACGATTTAGTTGCGGACGCTACCAATATAGCGGTTAACGGCGAAGGCAATGTTGATCTTAATACCGACCAAATAGCCTACAAGCTAAAAGCACGGCTACTCAATGCCGCAACACCCATTAAAGAATTAAATGCCTGGCCGCTTATCTTATCCATTAGCGGAAATCTCAGTAATCCCAATTATAGGGTGGACAGCATCGGTGCCTTGCTAGAGGAAAATGAGCAGAAAATAGAAGAGAAAAAAACTGAATTGCTTGAAAAACTAGATAAGACCCTGCATAAAAAATTAGGCATAGGCGCGTCTGAGTTGCTTAAGAAATTATTTTAAGGCGGGCATCTTATCCCCCTCTTTGAACAAGAGGAGTTAGGGGCGATTTTAAAATTAAGGCATCTTCATCAAAGAGGAACGCCAATCCTTAAGCACCTAATGTTACAAAGCGATTCATAAGGATACTGGTGAATGCAGAATGTATTTTCATTTTGCAGTATAGTGAACCTCATCAAGAGATTAATTGATCATTGGGGGGATCAATAACTGATATTCCGCGCTCGCGAGTTTCAACCCGACTGCGGCGACATTAAAAAGTGAATCGTCATTGAAGTTGTGTACCCACTCAATAAATTCCCCATGCGTTTTATAATAACGCTTCATTGTTTAATATCGCCTCCCACTATGTCCCAAGAAAAACCTAGTCAAATCCATCCATCCTGGCAAGCGGTGATTGGTGATGAGTTTAATAAGCCTTATATGCAGGCTTTGCGGGCTTTTTTAAGCCAAGAAAAAACCGCAGGAAAAATCATTTGCCCACCCAGTTCTTTGATATTTAATGCCTTTAATCACACGCCCTTTGAGCAGGTTAAAGTGGTGATTATTGGGCAAGACCCGTATCACGGTGTGGGGCAGGCGCATGGTTTGAGTTTTTCGATGCCGCAAGGGATCGCTTTGCCGCCCTCGTTGATGAATATTTTTAAAGAGATTGCGGCTGATTTAAATATCCACATGAGTGGCAATGGCGATTTAACGCCGTGGGCCAATCAGGGCGTATTGCTACTCAATGCCATGCTCACGGTGGTGCAAGCCAGCGCGGGATCACACCAAGGGCGCGGCTGGGAGACTTTTACCGATGCGGCGATTGCGGCTTTAAACGCCCGCCGTGAGGGTCTGGTGTTTGTGTTATGGGGCAGTTATGCACAGAAAAAAGGAGCGTTTATTGATGAGACTAAGCATTTGGTGCTTAAGTCCCCCCACCCTTCACCCCTTTCTGCACATCGTGGTTTTTTTGGCAATCACCAATTTTCTAAAATTAATCAGTATTTAACCCAGCACGGGCAAACGCTGATTGATTGGCAGTTGTAATGGTTAACTTCGACAGCGCGTTCGGCCATCATTTCCTCCAGATTTCGGTAGCTGAGTGAGCAAGCCATATACCATCGCATACAGAGCAAAAAAAGTATTTTTGAAACGGTGTCCTTTGAAATTGATCATGTTAGTATTTTGAAAAAAGTCAACTTTTATTCTATCAAAACCGCACTCACTCCGTTAATGTAACAGAACCAAAACCTTGCGATAGAACCCAAAAAATTCCGTTTCGCGTGTTGTCCTTTCTACACTCCGCAATCTAAGTGCCTTTGTAGTGGCTCATAACTGAAGCCAAACATCTTCATGAGATTGAAACTGTTCTTGATCTTGTTTTCCAAGATGATACCATCACAGTATGCCTGCAGTTGTTGGGGGATGGGCTGGTTGGCAACACCGACTTGAGCACTGCCAACCATTTGATAACCGAAGACACGTTTCTGCATTTCTCGATTATAAAAATCCGGAATAGAGCCAACAATTTCGATCAGTTGCTCACCTTTGACCTTAGTGAGCTGCTTGGTCGCAATTGAATCCAGTAGGCTTGTCAACAGCGTAATCTTGACCCCCACCATCCACAGAGTGGACGCCCGATGTCCAACATACCCAGCGGCTGCCTCATGAGCGACCCGTTCAGGGTCATCGACGGTCTTGCCGTTCTTGAGCTTGGAATTTTTGTACTCGGAGACGGCGTTCTTGAACATTGAAGTTTCATCAGCATCGACAATATCGATGAAGGCATGAGTCGCTTCATGATATAGCGTCTGCACCGATACCTCACTGGCCCTGACTTTGGAAGAATGCTGTAATCCATGTACAGTATCTGCGTACAGGTACAGATTATTGAAAAAAGTTTCGGTGGCATCCGTACCAGTTCCGAGCATAAATTGGATAGTGTAATTTTTATTCACCCGCCGTAAAAGCTTGACAGGCATGCCATATTCTTCGGCGATTTCGATAAAGCGCAAAAGAGTGGCCATATTTTTATTCCACTCTTGTAAATAATTGTCTAAAAAGTCCATTGATGCACTCCTGGAGAATGGCGGATAAGTTGACGTCCAGAAGACCGAAAACGTACGCCAAGGTCTAATTAATCTAAAAAATAAATTAAAATAATCGCTTATAAAGATAATTATAAGCGAGTTATGAATCGTTGTTTTTTTAGTGCTAATCATTCTTTTATAAAATATTGACACTTATAATATAAAATTAATTTTGAACATATTCTCTATCACTAACATACGTTTTCGGTATTCTGGACGTCAAACCCATAGATTATAAATTCGAGATGTCGGTCGACAATGTAATGGTATTTACATCCGTTGTCTGTGAACTATTTCACATATTGGGGTTAATTGTAGTTTCTTGATTTCATAATCGGGATTTCTTGCACTGTCACGTTCCGCATGACCATATACCGATTTCACAAACAAATTGGGTTTATCTCTTTGCCATTTTTGAACAGCTTGTATCGGTGTTAAATGATTGATAGCCCGCTGTGGGATATTATGGTTATAAATGACCAGGTAGCTCAATAACGTTTTCTCCAGCTCTATTGCGGAGTCAAGTCGAGTTTGTTTGAGCAGCTCGCTGACACGGCCATTAAAACGCTCAACCATGCCATTAGTTTGTGGGTGGGGCTGGGC
>JABFRM010000293.1 GCA_013141155.1 Methylococcaceae bacterium
ATGTCATGTCATGTCATTTTAATATTGTGAGCCTGCAACCCATAAACGCAGAATCGAGGAAGGCTTATCGCATAAAAGCACCCTTAACCTCTCTTTTCCAATGAAGGGGAATTACAAGCAAAAAAAAGCCCGGATAAACCGGGCTTTTAAATTTCGGATTACAAAAAACTTAGTTTTTGCTTTTATCAACAATTTGATTAGCCTTTATCCACGGCATCATGCTGCGCAGTTTAGCGCCAACCACTTCAATGGGGTGTTCGGCATTTAAGCGCCGTCTTGCAGTCATTTCTGGATAATTGGTGGCGCCTTCCATGATGAATTGTTTGGCATAGTTACCATTTTGAATATTTTTTAAGGCTTCACGCATCGCCCAGCGGCTTTCTTCATTGATGATTTTAGGCCCGGTGACATATTCGCCATATTCTGCATTGTTGGAAATGGAGTAGTTCATGTTGGCGATACCGCCTTCATACATCAAATCGACAATTAATTTTAATTCATGCAAACATTCAAAATACGCCATCTCTGGCGCGTAGCCTGCTTCAACCAAAGTTTCAAAGCCTGCTTTAACCAGCTCAACCGCACCGCCGCACAGTACCGCTTGTTCACCAAATAAATCAGTTTCAGCTTCATCGCGGAAAGTGGTTTCGATAATGCCGGAACGACCGCCACCAATGGCTGAAGCATAAGACAAACAAATGGCTTTCGCTTTGCCGGAGGCATCTTTATGGACAGCAATTAAATCAGGAATGCCGCCGCCTTTGACGAACTCAGAACGCACGGTGTGCCCAGGGGCTTTTGGCGCGATCATGATGACATCTAAGTCTGCGCGCGGCACAACTTGGTTAAATAGAATAGAAAAACCATGTGCAAAAGCCAATGCCGCACCTTGTTTAATATTCGGCTCAATTTCGTTTTTGTACAACGCGGCTTGAAATTCATCTGGGGTTAAGATCATGACAATATCTGCACCCGCAACTGCTGCGGGTACATCTTGAACAATCAATCCATGCGCTTGCGCTTTCGCTGCCGAAGGGGAACCTGGGCGAAGGCCAACAACTACCTCAACACCCGAATCTTTTAAATTAAGGGCATGCGCATGACCTTGCGAACCGTAACCAATAATGGCTACTTTTTTAGCTTTGATGATTGAAAGATCAGCGTCTTTATCGTAATAAACTTGCATGTGTTTTCCTATGGTTTTCAGTTTTTAAAGTGTGTAACAAAATGTATGTAGATACGAATAAATCCCCACCTATAAATGTAAGCCTTTTTCCCCTCTGGAAATACCGATTGAGCCGGAACGAACCACTTCGATAATATGGGTATTATCCAGTGCCAGCACAAAAGCATCGAGTTTTGCCGTTGAGCCGGTCATTTCTATAACATACGTCAAGGGCGTAACATCAATAATTTTACCGCGAAAAATATCCACCAAGCGTTTAATTTCTTCACGCGTAGGCGCGGTGGCGGTGACTTTAACCAGCATTAATTCGCGTTCGATATGGGGTGCGTCGGCCAAGTCGATTAATTTAACCACATCAATAAGCTTATTAAGCTGCTTGGTGATCTGGTCAACAACCTCATCACTGCCCCAAGTCACCAAAGTCATTCTGGACAAACTGGGGTCTTCAGTAGGCGCTACGGTTAAGGATTGAATATTGTAGCCGCGCGCCGAAAACAAGCCTGCAACCCTCGATAAAGCCCCTGATTCATTTTCAATCAAGATAGAAATAATATGTCTCATTAGGCAAGCTCTCTATCAATCGGTGTGCCGGGTGCAATGCGTAACTTCATGTCATGATGGGCTTTACCCGCCTCAATCATCGGGAATACGTTTTCAGTGCGGTCAGTCATAATGTCTAAAAATACCGTGCGATCTTTAAGGGCAAAGGCTTTTTCTAAGGCTGGACGCACTTCTTCCGGCTTATCAATACGAATGCCGACGTGTCCATAGGCTTCCGCCAATTTTACAAAATCAGGAATAGTGTCCATATACGAATGCGAATAGCGGCTTTCATAAGAAAATTCCTGCCATTGCCGTACCATGCCCATATAGCGGTTATTCAAGTTAACAATTTTAATCGGGGTTTTATATTGCAAAGCAGTGGATAATTCCTGAATACACATTTGAATACTGGCCTCACCGGTTACACACGCCACATCCGCATCGGGAAATGCCAGCTTAACGCCAATAGCCGCAGGTAAACCAAAACCCATGGTGCCAAGGCCACCTGAGTTGATCCAACGGCGTGGCTTATCGAAATGATAATATTGCGCAGCCCACATCTGATGCTGACCCACATCTGAAGTCACATAAGCATCGCCTTTGGTGACTGCATATAATTGTTCAATAACATACTGCGGCTTTATCAACAGGCTGTCGCGATCATACTCTAAACAATTCAACGCGCGCCATTCGTTAACCTGGCTCCACCATGTTTCCAATGACTGTGTGTTGGTTCTGGCTTTATTGGCTTTCAGCAAGGCAATCATTTGCTGCAACACCTGCTTCACTTCACCGACTATCGGTACGTGAACTTTAACGGTTTTAGAAATAGAGGCCGGATCAATGTCAATATGAATAAATCGGGCATAAGGACAAAACTCAGTCAACTTACCGGTCACACGGTCATCAAAACGCGCGCCGATATTAATAATCACATCCGCTTCGTGCATCGCCATATTGGCTTCATAAGTGCCGTGCATGCCAAGCATACCGATAAACTGACGATCAGTCGCCGGAAAACCGCCCAAGCCCATTAAGGTATTGGTAATCGGAAAGCCCAGCAAATGCGCGAATTCATTGAGTTCAGCACTTGCATTGCCCAATATAACGCCGCCACCAGAATAAATCACGGGGCGTTTAGCGTTTAACAATAAGTCCAGCGCTATTTGAATTTGTTCCGGCTGATCTTCAACAACCGGATTATAAGAACGCATGGAAACGCTTTTAGGGTACACATAAGGTATCTTAATCAACGGGCTGGTGATGTCTTTAGGAATATCCACAACGACGGGGCCTGGACGCCCTGTAGTCGCTATATAAAACGCTTTCTTAATGGTTTCAGCCAATTGCGTGACATCGCGCACCAAAAAATTATGTTTTACGCAGGGACGGGTAATGCCGATCATATCGACTTCCTGAAACGCATCGCTGCCGATGACGGGCATAGAAACTTGTCCTGAAATAACCACCAGCGGTATGGAGTCCATATACGCCGTAGCAATACCCGTGACCGCATTGGTTGCACCAGGGCCTGAGGTCACCAGCACCACGCCAGGTTTACCCGTGGCGCGCGCGTACGCATCGGCCGCATGGGTCGCACCTTGCTCATGCCGGACTAAGATATGTTTAATATCGTCCTGCTGAAAAATCGCATCATACAGATGCAACACCGCCCCGCCAGGGTAGCCGAATAAAAATTCTACGCCTTCGTCTTTAAGGCTTTGAATAACAATCTCTGCGCCGCTGAGTTCCACACTACTTCCTCAATATTATCTAGCTAGTTCACTAAACCAATCAAAATCACTTTTTTAATGGCGCGAAACGCCTGCGAATGACCTTGAAAAAAAGTGACTTAAATTATAGGTTTTACCGGTGTTCGTCAAGTACATCCCTAGCCATTTTACTTGGTTATTGGCTTGCTTGTCATTTTTTACGCAAACTTTGGAGGGATTATTGGCAATCCTCTTTTTTCAGGTCTTATAAAATTGGGGCGATTTGCCATACATCACCGCATCAGGCAATGCCTCTACTAAAAAAATCAGAAAAATCGATTGCTAACAGGGCTTCGGTATCCTCATTAGAATAAAGCGTGCGGCAAAAATATCACTAAAAACAAAATATATATACTTAGATCTTAGCCGCCGCGCTCGTTTTGATTTATCATTTAACCCTTGCACACAGGAGTATCGACAATGCACACTCATAAGCTGAGCGACTGGCAACACGAACATGATTTTGCCATCACCAATAAAAAAGGTGAGCGCCGCACTAAAATAGTCCTTATCCTGACTTTTTTTACCATGCTGCTGGAAATAGCCGCCGGCATTATATTTGGCTCTATGGCTTTGCTGGCGGACGGTTGGCACATGGCAACCCATGTGGCGGCATTTATGATTACACTGTTCGCCTATCGCTATTCGCGCCAACATACGCATGACGAAACCTTTGCCTTTAGCACAGCCAAGGTCAGCTTTTTGGGCGGCTTCGCCAGTTCGATTGCGTTAGGGGTTGTCGCCCTCATTATGCTGATTGAAGCCTTGCAACGACTTTATATCCCGCATGCAATTCATTTCAATGAAGCCATCGCTGTCGCAAGCTTTGGCTTAGCGATTAATTTTATCAGTGCTGTATTGTTACAAAGCCATGATCATGACCATCATTCCCATGGGCAAGCAGATCATAAACACGCACACCACCATGACCATAATTTAAAAGCCGCTTACGCCCATGTATTGGCCGATGCCTTAACGTCTGTGCTTGCGATTATTGCCTTACTCGCCGCTAAATATTACGGCTGGCTATGGCTAGACCCTGTCATGGCAATGGTTGGCGCATTGGTCATCCTGCGCTGGTCAATCGGTTTGGTTAAAGAAACCGCCCCGATTTTGTTAGATGAAAGCATTCCGCCTGAATACAAAGCGGCTATTATCACCACGCTTGAAAGCGATGCCGATAATCGTATTTCTGATTTACATATTTGGCGCGTGGGGCCACACCACTATGCCATCATCGTTGCCTTGGTGACAGATATGCCACAAGCACCCGATTATTACAAAAAATTATTAAGCCAATTTAAGCAACTCAAACACATCACCATAGAGGTCAATCATTGTCCGGGGGAGGCCTGATTTCAGCGCATAGCTTGCCGGTTGGCATTTGCGCACAGCAAGTGTTATTAGTGCGCCGCGACCTGCGCGAAATGATTGCACTGGTGCGCGTGCTCTATCAGTTAAGCAAACAACCGACTTATGTTGAGCGACTCAAAGACAGTATCCCTAACGACGCAAAGTATGACCCCGTAAATGACTCCGTGCTGATGGGCTATGATTTTCATCTCAGCGCATCGGGGCCAAAATTAATTGAAGTCAATAATAACGCAGGCGGGCTATGGTTAGCGTGGCAAGCGCAGCATCCAAATACTCGAGGTTTTGGCGGCAAGCTGCAAACCAACCTGGTCGCCATGTTTCTACGTGAATATGCACTTTGGCGCGGGATAAATAATGCACGACCCCGCGCCATTGCGATTATTGACCAGCAGCCGTTAACACAATTCTTGTATGCTGAAATGCAGGCGTTTGCTGCATTATTAAACGATTATAACCTGACCACTTTTATTCTGGATCCGTCCGCATTAACAGCAAGCGCTAGCGGTTTGCATTATCAAGGTACGCCGATTGATCTGATCTATAACCGTCACTGCGATTTTTATTTGCAATCCACCGAATTAGCCCATGTTCGTAAAGCTTGGTTGCAAAAACAGCTTTGTCTAACGCCCAACCCACACACCTATGCGCTCTTAGCCGATAAACAACGGATGATTCACTGGTCAACGCCAGAGGGCTTACGTGCCTTACCCTTATCAGTAACCGCACGACACTTACTGGAACGCAGCATGCCCAAGACCCGTTTATTTGCAACCCAAAATGCCCAACAGATCTGGCAACAACGCAAACACTGGGTATTTAAACCCGATACCGCGTATGCCAGTAAAGGTGTGTATTTAGGTAAAAAAATAACCACGACCAAATTTGCAGAACTAGATCCTGCAGCCACGCTTATCCAAGAGTATATTCCGCCCAGTATTTTTACAGCACCGGACGGTCAAGCCTATAAAACTGATTTCCGTTTATTTGTCTACCAACAACGCATACTCAGTGTTGCCGCCCGCCTTTACCAAGGGCAAGTCACCAATTTACGGACGGAAAGCGGTGGCTTTGCGCAGGTGCGACTGGTTTGATGCAGTGGCTAAACTATACCCGACCTTCGATCACTTTAAGACCGCCCATATAAGGCTGCAATGCCTCGGGTACGCGAACGCTACCCTGCGCATCCTGATAATTTTCCATCACCGCAATCAGCGTCCTGCCCGCCGCTAAACCAGAGCCATTTAAAGTATGCACCAGTTCCGGTTTGCCGGTTTCTGGGTTGCGCCAGCGAGCTTGTAAACGCCGCGCCTGAAAGTCCTTAAAATTACTGCAAGAGGATATTTCCCGATACGCGCCCTGCCCTGGTAACCACACTTCCAGATCATAGGTTTTACTGGAAGAAAACCCCGTATCGCCCGCGCATAACAACACTTTACGATACGGCAGCTTGAGTTTTTTTAAGATGTTTTCAGCGTGTTGCGTGAGTTCTTCATGCGTTTGTTGTGAGTCTTCTGGTCTTACGATTTGTACTAACTCCACTTTTTCAAACTGGTGTTGCCGGATCATACCCCGCACATCCCGTCCGTAAGCACCGGCTTCGCTTCTAAAACACGGTGAATGACATACATATTTTAGCGGCAACGCTTTGGCATCGACAATAGTATCGCGTACGATATTAGTCACTGGCACTTCTGCGGTTGGGATTAAATACAAGGCCGGACTGTCGCTGGCTTTAAATAAATCCGCTTCAAACTTAGGTAATTGCCCTGTGCCACGCAAACTTTCGGCATTGGCTAAAAACGGCACATAGGTTTCTTCATAACCGTGATCATTAAGGTGCGTATCAAGCATTAACTGAATAATGGCACGTTGTAATCGCGCTAACGCCCCTGTTAACACCACAAACCGCGCACTGGCTATTTTTACGCCTAACTCAAAATTTATGCCTTTAAGCTTTTCACCCAAATCAACATGGTCTTTAGGCGTAAAATTAAACGCAGGCACATCACCCCAACGGTAAATTTCCTGGTTATCCTCCTCACTTTTGCCATTCGGTACGCTGCTATCCAATATATTGGGGATGCCCTCTGCGATTTCAGACATTTTAGCCTGCACGTCAGCCAATTCAGTCTCGGCGGTTTTTAATAAATCGCCTAAATGCTGAATTTCGTCCATTAATGGTTGCACATCGTCGCCTTTCGCCTTCGCTTGACCAATGAGCTTGGAGCCACTATTGCGCTGATTTTGCAATTCTTGTGTGGTGATCTGAATGGCTTTGCGTTGCGTTTCTAATGCAGCATAAGTATCCGCATCCAGCACAAAATTTCTGCGCATCAGTTCTTTTTTAACGTGGTCTAGTTCAGTTCTGAGTAAATGAGGGTCTAACATAATGGGTTTGTTACCTAAATAAAATAATGGTTAATAATGTAGGGCTGATTGTTCAAATACCTTGCACTTGCTTTTACACCTGCTCCCCCGCCAATACCCCTAACCATAAAGACCCCATGCAGATCAAGCTATTCGCCGCCCACACCGCCAACATTAAGTGTAGATTAGCTTCAAACGCATGGCCGTCTTCAATTAAATATAAAATCAGGTATAAGCTTGATAGGATTATATAAAGCCCCGCTAAAATAATCGTCAGCGCTGCACGATGTTCTAGGGATGGCAGCACTTTATTAATCAACACCACCGTGATCAGGCCGATAATGAATGCGCCCACCATGTTCACAATGATTAAGGCATAGGGGAAAACCACCCCCAGCCATCGACCTGCGCCACCGCCATATAACAGCAAGGTTCGACCAATTAACAAGCCCAGCCACACCGCCATTAAACAAGCAACAACACTGACCAATACATTTAAGGCGGCTTTAGCAAGACTACCTTGTTCCAGTAGATAAACGGTTTCCAGCGCAAAGCTTGAAAACGTCGTAAAGGCCCCAAAAAATCCCACCAAAATAGCGGGGCGAAATTCAATCGCAATCGCGACGCGTTGCAAGGTTAAGGCTTCAACTAATACGCCCAGAAATAAGGAACCGATGACATTAACCGCCAGTGTTCCATAAGGAAACCCACGCCCCAACCACAGATAAACGCCATTGGAAACTAAAAAGCGCAATACCGCCCCCACTGAACCGCCAAATGCAATCGCCAGCAATTGATTCATGGCTTAATACCGGATGAAATGCTCACGGTAATACTGTAATTCTTCAATGGATTCTTTAATATCATCTAAGGCAATATGTGTGGATTCTTTTTTGAAGCCTTCTTTTACCGCTGGTGCCCAGCGTGCCGCCAGTTCTTTTAAAGTGGACACATCAATGCTGCGATAATGGAAATACGCTTCCAGCTTCGGCATGGCACGCACCAAAAAACGCCGATCTTGCCCGATACTGTTACCGCACATGGGGGAAACCCCAGCACCCACCCATTCTCTTAAAAAATCCACAGTTGCCTGTTCCGCTTCTGCCACACTCACGGTGGAATTTTTAACCCGCTCAATCAAACCCGATTGCCCATGATGGGTTTGATTCCATTCATCCATAGCCGCCAATGCAGCATCACTTTGTTTAACCGCCAATACCGGCCCTTGCGCCAAAATATGCAAATCTTTATCGGTCACAATAGTGGCTATTTCAATAATCACATCGATATCGGGATTTAAACCTGTCATTTCCAAGTCTATCCAAATTAGATTTTCGGCATTTTGCGGCATGTATAGCGTCTCTAAAGTTAAAAATAACTGTTAGTGTATCATTGGAAAAAGACGAAGGCTAACCCCTGTTCCTTCACGAAATTTTAACTTGGCAATCTGGCGCCGCTCTGATGCGTATAGGCTAGCGGTGAAAATTGCAGGAATAAAGGGGGTTGGCTGGCTGACGCAGCTTTATCGCGCCAGCCAAGCTTGAATCATAAGTAACGGATTTTTCGTCAGTGGCGGGTCGTTGCTTTGAATTTAATGACCATGACTAGGAACTCATTTGAGCTGGGTCGATAGATGGTAACGGTAAATGAATTTTCCAGTTCAGGCATAGGTATCTACACAAATTTCAAAGCACGTCATTCCAGCTTCCCTGCCGGAATGACGGATAACTATACTTAATTGTAGATACTCATGCAGTTCAGGGGATCATAAAACACTTCTGCTGCTTTCTGAAATATCCTGCCCTAAGTTCCATTGGCCAGATGTATACTATCGCCTATCATTTTTAAAATTATCAACCGAAAAACCCCCTGATTACTTGCGCCAATGACAGATTCAATCGTCGCTAATTCCTTAACTTCTTCGACCGCCGTTACGTGCGACAATTGCAACCTGGGTAATTTATGTATACCCAAAGGCTTAAACCGGTCTGAAATTGACGCACTCGAATTGCTGGTGAACCGGAACACCCTTATCCGTAAAGGTGCCGCCCTTTACCATGCGGGCAGTCCATTCAAAGGCATTCTCGCCCTACGCTCAGGGAGCGCAAAGCTAATACATCATGACCGCTCAGGTCATGAATTTATTGTGGACTTTACCTTGCCAGGCGAATTATTAGGGTTTGATGGCCTTACGTCACTTAAGTACAATTGCACCGCCATTGCACTGGAAACCGTCAATTTTTGCCGCTTACCTGAACATAAAATAGCCGTGTTGGCCAATAATTCGCCCAGTTTAAGTCATGTGTTACTGCAACGATCCAGCAGTCAATGCGATCAACAAGTACAACACATGCTCCTCAATCGCCGCAGCGCCGAAGAACGGGTTGCCGGTTTTATTCTACGGCTATCCGAACGTCTAAAAGCGCGTGGTTACGCCGAGCTGGAATTCCGCCTAAGCATGTCACGAGAAGATATAGGTAATTATTTAGGTATCGCACATGAAACAGTTTCGAGAATCATGCACTATTTTCAAGCGCAACAACTTATCGAAATTAAATCCAAACACTTAAAAATTAAAAATAAAAAAAAGCTGCTTGATTTTTATTCGGTCTAAAAACCAAGCAGCTAGAAGGGATATAAGCCTCATAATGTACCCTCGTGAAGAGGTCACCCAGGGTATCTCAAAGCGGAGTGAAATCAATGTGCAATCAAAATAATACGGTTACTTCCTTAACGCTGAATCAGAATACGCTGAAGTATCTCTATATGCCGAATTAGCAGAATCTTCAGCGACCGCGGCTTTAGCGGCTTGATATTTTTCGTGTTCCCCGCCTCTTACAAACATTAAAACAACAATAACGGCGCAAACCAAACCTGCGATATAAACCCAGAAATAATCTTTTTCTTGTGTTGGTTCTTGAGTAGTATTCATGGCAATTCTCCAAAAATTAAATAAAAGTTTTAACAATTGTTTTGCATTAACGCGTTGCTATTTAAACAAATCGTTCAATAAAAAAATTGATCCAGATCAACTAATATTTCATTATTAAATTTCCTGATTAGCAAGATGCTTCAACTAGCACCGTCATACCGGCATGGATGCCGGTATGACGGTGCCATGGATGGTAATTTGTTAATCCGTTGTCGCATGATTTAGACTCGGATGCCAGCTATAGCTTCACGTTCTTGTGTCTGGATTCCGGCATCCATGCCGGAATGACGCACTCTTTGGAGCTAGTTGAAGCATTTTGCTAATCAGGTTAAATTTTGGATGTCTTGACTGGCTTTGCCCGGGTTTAATATCCGCACAAAAAAAAGGGCGAAGCCAAAACGCCTCACCCTCTTCCGCTAAAACCAGGCTTTCGGCCATTACACCCTTGGCATTGCCTTAAGTTTTTCGACCACTTTATCGCCAAACGCATCCGTACCAATCATCTTCACGCCACTGCCGGGTTTTGATAAATCAGCGGTAGAAAACCCATCCGCAAACACCGCCTGCATGGCATTCCAGACATTTTTAGCCTCTGCTTCCATAGCAAAACTGTTTTCCAACATCATCGCCACTGAACCAATCATGGAATACGGATTAGCAATATTTTTACCGGCAATGTCTGGCGCTGAACCGTGTGACGGTTCGTAATAGGCTTTTTCGTCACCGATACACGCCGAAGGCATCAAACCTAACGAACCTAAAATACCGCCACCTTGATCGCTTAAAATATCCCCAAACATGTTTTCCATCACCATCACATCAAACTGCGTGGGTTTTAAACACAAATTGGTCGCGGCTGAATCCACTAATTGATGAATCACTTCGACATCAGGAAAATCTTTCGCCACTTCGTCCAGAATTTCATTCCACAACACGCTGGATTTCAGCACGTTGCTTTTATGGATGTTGTGCAGCACTTTTTTACGTTTGCGTGCCAGCTTGAAGGCTTGGAGTAAAATCTGTTTGATTTGTTGTTCGTCATATTCCAAGGTTTCTTTGACGTAACGTAAACCTTGTTCATTAACGCCGGTTTCTTTTGCGCCAAAATAAAGCCCACCGACCAGTTCGCGCACCATAATAATATCAATGCCTTCACCGACAATTTCTGGCTTTAAGGGCGAAAAATGCGCCAACGCTTTAGGTAAAGACACCGGGCGAAAGTTTGCATAAGTATTATACCGACGACGCATCGGCAACAACGCGCCACGTTCTGGTTGTTTATCAATCGGAATTTGTTTCGATTCTTCATGGCTCAAACCAATCGGGCCTTTCAAAATCGCATCAGCGCGGTCGCAAATTTCAATGGTGGAAGGCGGAAACGCATCGCCAAATTCAAAATACGCACACGCACCAAACGCCGCAGGCAATAATTCAAACGTCACGTCATTACGTTCTTCGATCAGCTTTAAGACTTTGATCGCTTCACGGGTAATTTCAGGGCCGATACCGTCACCGGCTAATACTGCAATTTTGTAATGCTTCATGAGATCCTTTAGTTAATAGCGGATTAATAATACAACGTAAAAGATACCATATTACGGGGATTGAATGAATTCGCGGATGTGTAATTGCCTTAAAAAATTAGGATTGACATGACGCACTTTTAAATTGAAATAAACGTGATAGCATTAATAGCAAATTACCGCTTGGCATCCACCATACCGAGTTTAGTGGTGATAAATATTGATAAACCTATTTAATTTTGGAGTAGACCTGTGCAAACCACTATTATCATTGACGACAATCTGCTCGCAGAAGCGGCTAAACTGGCGAATACCGACAACCAAAGCCAGTTGATAGAAAAAGCCTTAAGTGAATTTATACAACACCACAAACTAACCCACAACAAAGCAAGGTTGCTCGAATTATATGGTGCAGGGGGGATTCGTGACGATTATGATTACAAGGCACTGCGAAATGGCGAGGGCAAATAATGTACTTGGTAGATACCTCTGTATGGATTGATTTTATTCGCGGCAAACACAATCCCGCTGTTGAACAGCTACGCATTCTCTTGGCAACAGGGCAGTCTGCTGGTTTAAGTTCGGTTATTTATCAAGAAATTTTGCAAGGCTCAGAATCTGAACAACGTTTTAATCAGTTCTGTGATTATTTTAATGAGCTGCTTTTTTATCATCCCAAACACCCGATGGACAGTTATGCACAAGCTGCACATCTCTATTTTACTTGCCGTCAAAAAGGCATAACGATTCGCAGCACCATAGATTGCCTCATCGCCCAAATTGCTATTGAGCATGATTTAATCTTATTGCACAATGATAGAGATTTTAAATATTTAGCCGATATTGCACCACAGTTGAAGGTTTTTTCAGGTTAACCATTTTGGATTAACTACCCCCATTACCCTTGAGAACGAAAAATAGCGAATTATCAAGGCAATATTCACTGCTTCCTCTACCGCAAAAAAACCAACGTATAAACCGGCTGGTGTACCGCGTGGGCAGAAAACAGTATCTACGCGCTATACACATCAGTTCCCATGATTTAAAGAACGCAGCATTTCCTTACGCAAAATGGTGTTAATACGGGTCTGGTAGCCTTTACCTTGGCTCTTTAACCAAACCAACACGTCAGAATCAACACGCACCGTTGTCGCTGTCTTCGTTGGTTTGTAAAATGGATTTGGCATCGCATTTTTCCAAAACGCCTCATCTAGTGATGGAATGTCACTATAGTCGATGGACTCATCAAGCATTTTTGCTAAAGCATTGAGTTCTGTTTGTTGCTCTGCCGTAAGCGGCTGAAGATTAACTAGATCAAGCTCAAAGTGAACGATTTTGCTCATAATGTTTTCTCTCTTCTGGATCAGCACGACGTGCTGAAATAATACGAAAAACCTCGGTTTCGTCCGTGCCGTACATGAATGTTACTACATTGCTGTCATTTTTAACGCAAAAAACCCAACGTATAAACCTGTGGGCGCAGTTTATCCCCTAAAGCCTTATACACCGCCTCAAACCCACTAAAATCCACCGGCAGAAAATCCCCGCTGGCGTTGCGCTTTTTCAGGGCGTTGCGGATTTGATACCAACCCACATCCGCGCGGTTTAATTTCAATTCATCACGCACACTACGCACATCGGTGTGAGCAAAGTAAGCTTGCCACAACGTGCGTCCGGCATCAAGTAAGGCTTGTGCTTCAACTGACAGTATTTTGTCGGATAAATATTCCACCATAAAATCAGATTCAAAGCGGTCGTTAGCACCCACTTCTGCCTCGGTAAACGGGATAAAGTGATTAACGATGCTCCACTGCTTGCCGTTCCATTCTAAGTTGTCGGCACTGGCGCTTAGGTTGCTGCCGTTAAACAACATCCACAGCAAACAATCGCTTTTAAATTCGTCTGATAAGGGTTCGGTGGGTTGTAAAAATTGGTCGCGGTCATTTTGCCAAGTGGGTTTAATGAGGCGGCGCACGGAAAATATGGCGGCAGCTTGCCAGAGGTTTTCCTCTGTGATGTAAAAACCATTTCCTCCACCATAAGGTGATGAAAAAAAAAACGGTTTGTTGTGTGGCATGTTGTAGGTCATTTACGCCGCAATACATATAGGCT
>JABFRM010000186.1 GCA_013141155.1 Methylococcaceae bacterium
TGACGGAGTAGGTAGCGAAGCGTAGTACGTAGTCGAGGCGGACGCAGGACGGAGCGGGGCTAGATCGATTCGCCGCGTGGCGAATCGATTTTTGTGACAGGGAGTCCAAAAATCTACCATGAGGCGCGCTGTGGCGCGCAGATGAATGTGTTTATGACGCTAATTATTACAGTATCAACAGTTATAAAAGAAAAGCAGGTGTAGCGTTTGTTAAATGGATTAAATCTTCGAAAGAGGCAAAAATAATCTTATCTAATGGCGCATTAATATCAGTAAAGCATTGGTCATGTACCCATACTGGTCTTGAGGCTAAAATGTATTTAACTGATAGTAATAAATTTAATAGCATAAATAAACAATTGATTGAATTCTCTACTTTGGTTTTAAATAAAGTAGATTTAAAAAAAGTTATTAGCCGAATAACTGAATTGGAATATGCAGATGGAAAGTCAATTAGGGTTGATTTTCCAGAGTTAGGTTATCAAGAGCAAGTAGCCCGGATGGAGTTTGCGAAATCCGGGATTGGGTGGCGCTTCGATGCCCCGTATTCCGTTGCACTGCATACGACGGGCTACAAACTGTTATCCAGAATAAACATTAGGAGAAGGTCATGAGTGATTTATATGATGTCGTTGTCGCCCTAGACAGAGGTATTGCAGATCGTTGGAAAGTGCAGACGAGAGATGATACTACACACAGGCTTAATGCAAGGGATATAAAGAAAATATTATTTCCGCTGCTTAAACAAAATAGTGATATTTCTGAAAAACAAATCCAAGCAATTGTTGCGTTAGGAGAAGTTACAAACCTTACAGCAGATGGTGTTGCTGAGCTTCGTTTATTCGTAGGGCTTGCTGAAGCTTCAATGAAATTTGACGGACAACCTCTGGTGACACCTGAACAATTGAAGCCCGTTTATGAAGCTCTCGGGATGGCAGTAACTTCAAGAATTAGATTCACAAGTCCAGGTACCGGTATTACTTATACTGCTGGCGATTATGCGGCAATTATAACACTCATAGAACAGCAAAAGATTATTGTATTAAAGTACGAAATCGGGAGACTAGCTAATATTAGTCCAAAGTCAGCAGAATATTCTTCAAGCTTTAACATCTTACACATTTATGCTAATCCATCGGCTAAAGAAGCAACAGGCACTATTGTTCACGAAGCCACTCATGCGATTAAAGATTGGAAAGATGTGATATGTTTAGTGAAATATGCCGAAGCGGATGCTTTTATTGCAGAAGCTATAGTTCTGGACGTTTTAGGGGTATCGATAGAAGGTGATAATCTGTTACAGGCGGCTCTCGATGCGGCAAAATTTGTGATCAGCCAGAAGGCGGATGCAAAGAATAAAGAATGGTTAAGTGCATACAATAATCTCGTTAAGTTAATTAGTCAGGATGAAATCTATAAAAAGACCGCTGAATTACGAAAGAATTGTCGAAAAGGTGAAAAAATCCAAGAGAGTGCTGTATTTAAGCCACTTTCGACTGCCTTTGATAACATGTGGACAACTGTATTTAAATAACTGATGTTACGCACCCACCGCTTAAAACGCGTATGATTCTGGGATGAAAAAAGAAAACCTCGAGATATACACAGACTACCTGATCTGCAATAGCGGGTTTGCGACGGCGACCGGATTGTCGTCAATGTTGGATGGGGACATAAACCCGTAACCCGCAATAACTCGTAAGGTGCAATCTGTAGGGCGCATTAGCGATAGCGTAATGCGCCACTATTCGGCGGAATACGCTGTGCTATTCCGCCCTACGTCATCTGGTCTTATGAGGAATTAAACGAATTTATCAATGATTTTTGCGAAAAATTTGCAGAAGATCACGATATAGCAAGCATGATTTATATTGAAGAAAGCGAAGATGAATAACCCAACCCAACAAGAAATAACTAAAACCCGCAAGGAGGCGGGTTTAACCCAAACCCAAGCTGCTGAGTTAATCTATAAAAAACTCCGCACCTGGCAACAATGGGAAAATGGCGATAGGGAAATGGATTATGCGCTGTGGGAACTGTTTAATATTAAACTTGGTGAAATTTTAAAAATCCCAAAATAAGCCCCCCTAATGAATCCACAAAACAAAGATTTGGTACAACCAGTATGCAACAATTTGGCGGTTCAAAATCTGAATTTTCACACCTATGGGGTGATATTCCAGTCCGCCCTTTTTTGGGTTTATCGGTCGATGATAAAGACGAAATAATTCAAACTATTTTTAATACGTACAATTAAGTTTTAACATAAAAAATAACATTTTCTTTCAAATATCAAGTAAAAAACGCTTTAAATATCGTGCGCCGCTTCAACTTATGGAAAAGGGGGTGATGCAGGCATTAAAAAACCCTGCTGTTTTTGCACAAGTACAGATAGGTAATAAAGGTCGTTCCATCGTATGGCAAAAGCTAGATATTGATTTTTGTGCTGATAGTCTTAGACTAAAGCTTTAACGCGGTAAAGCGATTTACCAGAAATCACCCGACGAGCGTTAAATTTTGTAAAAAATAAGGTGGAAACATGTCAATTTCAAGTGAAGTAATTTTACACGATGCACTGGCTTTACCCGCAGTAGAACGCGTAAAAATAGTAGATCAACTGCTCTCTAGCTTAGACGAAGCGGATAGCCTCCTAGATGCAAAATGGGCTAAAGAAGCTGAATCACGACTGGATGCCTTTGATCGTGGTGAAATCCGAAGTATTCCATTGGAAGATATTTTAGCGCGTTACCATAAAGGC
>JABFRM010000277.1 GCA_013141155.1 Methylococcaceae bacterium
GCAAACTTTAATTCAAATACCCAAGATCAAGTATGCAAGGGTCGATGGGGATTGAAGGATCAAGAATACAATCTCTGAATTTTTAACACCTAATCAAGTACTGCATAAAATTTTATATTATCAAAGGACCAGCATGAAATTCGTACCTATTGTAGCAATATTTTTTGAACTGTGTGTTATATCTACAGCATACGCAGATCCTAACCTGATTTTTTCAGGCGCCAGGAAGGAAGGCTTGGATGCAATCGATAATAAAGGCGATTTTTGGGGTACAGACGAAGATAATGGCAGGTACTCCGGGCAGTTGGTGAAATATTCGATTGTCGGTGGCAACGTCTTGCCAACCCCCTATTCAAGTTCTTTCACTGGAGATTTGATGCCCAAAGGAGGAATTCATGATCCTAATAGCGAAGCGGATATTCAACAAGTCTGGCCGCTTCCGGATGGGAGTGTTCTGTTTACTACAGCAACGTCCCCTAACCGTTATAACTACCTATATAAACTTAAACCCAGCACCAATTCTGTTGGTAATAACGCACCAAACTATGACAATAAACAAGCAGTAATGAATATGGGCGAACGGGGCAATGGCCCACAAGCTGACATACGTGCTTTACATCATCGCTCCTTGCTAGTTGCTACCATCAATCAGGCCGTTGTCCTTTTTTATGGCGAATACAATGTTAGCGATAAGGCCTGGGTTGCTTTGTGGAAGTCGTCAAACATGGGGGATACTTGGTCTAAAGTCATTGAATGGAATACAGTGGGACATCAAACTCGCCATATTCACGGTGTCGTACAGAATCCTTACAATGGCTGGATATATATTTTATTTGGTGACGATGACCCAGAGTCTGCTATTGTTGCTTGGGATGGTTTATCCACACCGCCGCCTGATAATACACCCTTTGACCAAATCAACAATTACTCAGGATGGAAAGCTATTGCCGGCTCT
Source organism: Methylococcaceae bacterium (assembly GCA_013141155.1). GTDB lineage: Bacteria > Pseudomonadota > Gammaproteobacteria > Methylococcales > Methylomonadaceae > SXIZ01. Next base: position 956 of record JABFRM010000277.1, read on the forward strand.
CAAGCGTTACGTTCCGGTGATTTAGTCTTTACCCCGCCCCCGAACGGCAAATGCGTCTGGATTCCAGATGTGGATACCGTCAACCCAGGGGAAAGCCTTTATGCCCAACGGGCAAATTATGACCTGACGGGTTTAGAAGCAACTTCAGCAATTCCTTACACTAACGGCAACCCTGCAATACTCGGTTATAGAGATGCCAACAGTGGCAATATTTATTGGTCATCTTTTAAAATAGCCGGTGCCGATAAAAACTTTACTATCTGGAGTTCTAACAACTCAGGTCTAACTTGGTCTCTGGCCTCCAAGGTGAGTACCAATAGCGATTGGACAACTGTACCGCACAATTTTTATGTCGCGCCATGGGGGCAATTAATTCTTACTGGACGTGACGTTAGATTCCTCGCAGATGGCTTGCATCTGGGTGGGTCAGCTTTATTGCAGGTGGGGGTTCAGCCTATCAACACCGCCCCAGTTGCCCAAAATGATGTGGGGGCAACAACCCAAGGACGCGCGGTTACTATCAATTTACTCGCAAACGATACCGATGCGGAAGCAAATATCTCCCCCGCCTCAGTAACGATTGGCACACAGCCTATAAATGGGCAGGTGGTGGTGAATGTTGACGGTACGGCCATTTACACTCCAACACCAGGTTTTACTGGAACCAATACCTTTACCTACACCGTAAAAGACACCTTAGGGCTTATTTCTAATCCGGCGACCATAACAGTATCGGTAACCTCTCTGGTAGCGGTCAATGACAGCTATGTTGCAACCGCTAATTCTTCTCGATCTCAAGCGTTTAGTATAACGGCGGCGCAAGGGGTAGGTGCAAACGATTTGCCTTCGGGCGTTAAGGGACTTACCTATACTGTCGTAAGCGGTATCAAGAAAATAGGCAGTTCAGCTATTGGCAATGTTGCACTTAGTCTTAATAACGCCAATGGTGCATTTAACTATTTATTAATCGCGCCCACTAACGCCTTAACATCTACCCAACGAAAAGCCGCCAAACGAGGAACTTACCAATTTAGCTATGCAATGACCGTGAATGGTGTAACTACCGCCCCTGCAACAGTCACCATTACAGTAAAATAGTTTTTATTATGCCCGTATACTTTCTCCCTAACGGCGGTTGCGATATGGCGCTTATGCGCTGATTGAACTAATTAGCATTTTACCAACTTAGATGAGAAAGCGGATTCACCGACAGGCAATCCATCACCTGAGGCACGATACTTAAATCAACAAGAACACCTCATGCCGGCAAGGACGCCGGAATAAGGACAGATTTGGGTGAGGGCTTTCAACACGACTTAAGTAGCATTAACATCATTTGGTTCTGTTATATGCCATGATGAAGCGTTAAGATAAGCAGAATGATAGAACGTATCCAAGGTAATGCCATGCAAAAATCTTTTGAAAAACGCCGCTTTATCCGAATGGATTTAAGTTGTGAATTAGTGTATAGATTGCCGGATTCAATGCGCCTTGTTAAAGGAAACTGTAAGAATCTCAGTAACTCAGGTATTTTGTTTACCGCCGTTCAAAACATTGATTCCGGCATTGTGTTAGAGATTGAATTAGCTTCAATAGATGAGGTTGTGTCACCGCCAATGAAAGCATTGGTAGAAGTGGTTTCTTCCCGCTTTGTCAGCACCGGGAGTTACGATGTGGCTGCCGAGATCAAAGGTTTTAAATGATGGGGTGATTTTGGTCGCTATCGGTCACACAAAGACAATAACTTTCAACACAGTTAAGCGTATCGTCAGTAAATCATGGCTAAAATTGAATTTTACGAAGCATTATCTAAACTGTTATTGCAACAGGACAAATTAACGCAAAGTGATCTAGCACGCGTACAGCGATTGATGGAACAAATTGAAGAAGGTTCATTATCGGCCTTGTTAATGAAAGAATATGCAGGGAGCGACGGGTTACCGGAATTTTTAATCCGCCTCGGACTATGTTCCGACAAAGATGTAGCCGCAGCCATCACCGACATTACCGGGTTGGCATTAGTCCATGCGACGCACTATCCTGCTAAAGCCATATTAGAACCCCCTATTTCAGCCCGTTTTTTTAAAGAATACAAGCTGGTGATCATTGAGAACAATCCCGAAGAAATTGTGGTTGCAACCGTTGACCCTGCAAAACGCTATGCAATAGACGCCTTAGAAATGGCACTGGATAAACCGGTTACGTTGCGTATAGGGGTTTTATCCGACATTAATGAAGCCATTGAAAAGCAATCCGGCTCTGATAAATCCGCTATGGATCGCATTTTAGAGGACATAGAAGGCGACAGCCTGGTTGAGTATGATGTCGAACACCTCAAAGACATGGCCAGCGAAGCGCCAGTGGTGCGCATTGTTAATTTAATTATGCAAAAAGCCTTGGAGAGTAAAGCTTCGGATATTCACATTGAACCATTTGAACAAAAATTAGTGGTGCGCCTGCGGGTCGATGGGGTTTTGCAAGATCTCAACGCCCCCCCGGTTAATTCGACTGCTGCGGTTATTTCACGCATTAAAATCATGGCAAAATTGAATATCGCAGAGCGGCGTATTCCACAAGATGGCCGTATCAATCTGCAAATCCAAGGCAAAGATGTGGACTTGCGCGTATCAACGCTACCAACCCTATACGGCGAAAGCGTAGTGATTCGGTTATTGGAAAAAAGCGGTTTGGTGTTTGACTTTGCCAGCCTGGGCTTTTCTGGCAAAGCGCTCGCCCAATTCCTGGATATCCTGGCACTACCCCACGGCATCGTTTTAATAACCGGTCCTACTGGCAGCGGTAAAACCACCACTTTATATGCGGCATTAAACAGGCTCAACGATATTTCCCGCAAAATCATCACCGTCGAAGACCCCGTTGAATATCAATTAGAAGGCATTAATCAGGTGCAAGTCCAAAGCAAAATCGGTTTGGATTTTCCGGCAGCGCTAAGATCCATCGTCAGACAAGACCCAGACGTCATTATGATCGGTGAAATGCGCGATAAAGAAACTGCCAGCATCGCTATCCAATCGGCACTTACCGGACATTTGGTATTATCCACTTTACACACCAATGATGCTGTAGGCGGAATTGCCCGCATGCTGGACATGGGCCTGGAAGATTATTTACTGACATCGACCTTAAACGCCATACTCGCGCAGCGCTTGGTGCGCTGTTTATGTGTAAGCTGTCGTCGCGCTTATGTGGTGAGCGAAGCATTAATTCAACAATTATCCCTACGACGCTTACAAGCCACAGGGGACATTGTCTTTTATGAAGCCACCGGCTGCGCTGACTGTACGCACGTTGGTTACCAAGGCCGACAAATGATTGTTGAATTACTGGTCATGACCGATAATTTACGCAATGCCATCATACAAGGTACCGACTCTGTGGCGTTGCAACAGCAAGCCATTAATGAAGGGATGCTGACGCTTTATGAAGACGGCTTACAAAAAGTGTTCGCAGGGGTTACTTCGCTCAGTGAAGTGTTACGCGTATCCATCGGCAAATAGCAGATCACTTATAATGACTTTACTCGTGTTCAATCTGGCAACACAGTGGCACCGCTTTTGGGGCTGGTGGCTTTATGAATTGGCTTTACTTACGCCAAACTGGCTGCGTAAACTGTTCTCTACCCCGCGTGAACTTTTGTTTATGCGCTTACATAATTTTCAGGTCACTTTTTACCGCGTCCTTAAAGGCATAGAACAGCCATTAGCCAGTTTTTATTTGCATGAAGAAGGTAAGCAAGCGCATCTGGATTTTTTAAAACAACACCCAGAATGGCAACAGGCGACGCTTATTTTATTGCTCAACGCCAGGCAGCTCTTAAAAAAACGCCTGGATCTTCCCCTGGCAACCCAAGAAAACCTAGCGCAAGTGATTGGCTATGAGCTTGATCGTTACACGCCCTTTAACGGCGAGCAATGTTATTTTACAACACAGATTCTAGGCAAAAATAAAGCCCGTAATAGGCTGGCTTTAGAATTGATGGTTATTTCAAAAGCCAAACTTAACGGCATTATTAAGGAATTACAGTATCTTGGAATAACGGCGGATATTATGGCGCATGAAAGTGATGCCCAATACTATTACTCCAATGCTTATACCCAACAATACAATGCATTACCGGCAGAATTTCGTCGCAAACAGACGCAAAATTTCAAATGGACTAAACGTTTTTTAACCTTATGTTTTGGGATGCTTGCTGGGATAGCAATAGCTTTACCGTTTTGGTCTCAACACCAAACCCTAACTAAATTACAACAACAGGTCGCAGTTGCCAAACATAAGGCACTAGAAATTGAAGGCCTGCAAACTGAAACCAATACCCTACTACAGGCTGAAAAAAAGATAATCCGCCTGAAGCGCCAAGCGCCAGTGATTTTAAATGTGGTCGAACAATTAAGTAAATTATTTCCTAAAGACACTTGGCTGAGAAGTTTTGAATATACCGATAACAAATTTTTATTACAGGGCGTATCTGCCTCATCCTCTGCGCTAATCGGCCTATTGGAAAAATCGCCGTATTTTAAAAAAACCACTTTAGTGTCGCCAGTGACACGCAACAGTGAAGAAAAATTAGATCAATTTCAATTGGAAACCCACCCAGAGTCAGCTCATGACCTTCGATAATTTTATGTCCAAACAAAAAAAAATTTTGGCACTGGGGCTAATGATTTTGGTGATCCTGTCGATAACCATAGGGATAGTGATGCCAATGGTGCGCGATTATTATGCGAACAAGCAAGCTATCGAGCAACTGCAAATGCAGTTACAGCGTTATAGCAACAAGGTTGCCAGTCGCGCATCGGTTATTGCGCAGGCAACCCAATTAAAAAGCACGATTGTAAATTCCGGCCTCTTTAGTACGCAAAAATCCGTACCCTTAGTTTTGGCTGAATTACAGGAAAAAATTAAAACGGTGGTTGCAAATGCGGGTGGCGAATTAACCAGCACCCAAAACCTTACCCAAAAGCCGATTGATGGATTAATCAAGCTAGGCATTAATGCCAGCTTTTCTGGGAAGATTGACCATTTAAAAAAAATCCTCTATGAACTGGAGTCGGCAAAGCCGTACATGATAATTGAAAACATTAAAATTTATGGCGCAGGCAGTGGACATGGCAGCGCTACAGGCAACATAGATGCGGCTAACAAAATTTTTGTCATCGCCGATATTGTCACCTATATTCCCTCCCTTACAGAATGAACACACGGCATTTAGATCAGCATAAAACCCTGTTGTTTTTAGGCATGGCTTGCCTATTGACCAGCAGCCTGATTACTTGGGAATGGCACGTTATTAACGATGAACAATTTTCATCAGCATTACCCGGTTATGAATCCAACGCCTTTAATTTAGAAAGATTAGCTGATAAGCAAAGCTTATTGCTGCCTTTACAAGAGTACCAAGAAATAGTTAACGTACCCTTATTTTTTGAAGGTAGGCAAGAAAAAATTGCCGTTGTGGAGGACGCACCTGTCATTATTGAAGAAGAGAGCAATTTAAAACTAACCGGCGTGATACTGACCCCACAGGGCTTTGCGGCATTAATTCGCGATGAACAAGGGGCTTACCATAAATTAGACCCAGGTCACGACGTACAAGGATGGACAGTTGCTAACGTACAAAAAGACCGCGTTGAATTGACTAGAAATTCAGAATCGCGTGAATTGACGCTATTTGAAGTGCATCATAAGCATGATTTAACTGCACAGGAACTGGAGGATTGCTTTAAAAATCTAACCAATCTGCCTTTAGAAGAATGTTTTAAGCATCCTGAGAAATTTGCGCGCCTCGGTAAAGGCGATGTCACATAATTATTGCTGCCCAGCACGCAACACAAGCTATTGCATTCATGCGTAACACAGTTAGACCAGCCCAATACTATAGCCGTAGCCCCCTCCCATAACAGCATGTTGAGGAGCATACCGCCGCTGGTTATTCAGGCGAAATGAGACGATGAAACTCACCAACCAATTGCGCACTCGCTTTTCGCCGCCCCAGCCTTTTTCGGGGGAAATAGAGCAGCAGTTTTTACGGGACTACAGCGCAAAACACGCCACCCGACGCAAGCTGCTGAGCGTAATAGCGCCCTGTATTTGTTTAGGTTATTTTTTATTTGATGGTTTTTACGCCTTCTACGACACGGCGTTTAGACCGGCATTTTTTCTAAAAATTGCCCCCTTACGCTTAACTGGCACCAGTGCCATAGGTTTGTCTACCTGGATGGTGTTTCGTCCAGCGATCAACCACAGCGAACATTATGCCAACTTGTGTGGGATTTGCGGTGTTGTCGCCACCTATTTCATGCTCTTGGCTTTAACCTATGCCATGCCTTTTCCTGATGAGTATTTTTATTACTATGACGGCATGTTGCTGGTGCTGTTGTATTTATTTGGATTGACCAAGTTGCTGACAAAACCTGTCCTGCTCTTGATCATCATTTTATTACTGTTCAGCGCACTGACTTTTAGCGCTTATGATATCACGAGCGTCAAACCAGCTTACGCCCAAGAACATGAATCCCCTATGGTGTTTCTCAGCATATTCTGTGGGATTGGCTATTTGATTGCCCTTGAGCAGGAACACATCGCACGTAAGGCTTTTTTACGTGAAACCTAGCTGCATCGGGCTAAAGAGGAAACCCACAACAATGCAGCGGCCTTGCTCGCCTTAAAAGAACAGTCCCGCCTGCAAGCCGAGCAACAAAACCAGGATAAATCCAAGTTCATGGCGAATGCCGCCCATGATTTAAGAAATGTCATGCAGCCGGTTGAAAATTTTCTGGACGTCAGCTTAAGTGCGCTAACACGCGGCGACACTCAGCAGACACAGGAATATCTTAACGAGGCCATCATCGCTAACAAGGTCTTATGCAGCGCCGTTAATGCGCTGTTGGAAATATCCGGATTGCAATCCGGCATCATTAACCTACAGCTCAGTAGTTTTGATGTGCGCGTCATGGCGGCAGAAGTCATGCAGACCAGCCAATCGCAGGCTGAACAGCACAAAGTTAAGCTGCTACTGTCAAAAGCGCATTCTGGACCAGCCATCGTCCACAGTGATCGTCAGCACTTAAAACGCATACTCGCCAACTTGGTGGTCAACGCCATCAAATATGCCGATACCCACAAAGGCGATGCGGCAACCGTTGCGGTTGCTATCATTAGCCATGCCAAGCACATTCGACTGGATGTCCTCGACAATGGCATCGGCATACCCTTAGCCGAACAGGAAAACATCTTCAAACCCTTGCATCAACTGCATAACCCCGCAAGAGACCGGGATAAAGGCATCGGTTTAGGCTTGTCGATTGTTGATGCCACTCTAAAGTTATTGCGTGACCATCACATAAAACTGTCCTCAAAACCTGGTTGCGGCACGCGCTTCAGCCTTATCCTACCCAAGGGCGAAGCATCTGCGCCGGATGAACTGGAGCAACCCACGCATGACTTAAGCAATGATTTAAGCGAACTTTATGTGTTATTAGTCGAAAATGACTTACTGGTGAAGCGTTCAATGGTCGCCTTGCTGCAAGCAAACCATGCGCAGTACGAAGCGGTCAGCACCCTCGCAGAATTGCACAGTTTGTTGCCAACCTTGGCGCGTTATCCCGATATCGTGGTCACAGATTATCGTTTGTCGGATGACTGCACCGCTGTTGATGTAATCAGCGCCATACAAGCCGCCTTCGGCAAAGACCTGCCAACGCTGATTTTAACGGGTGAAACCGCCGATCTTAGCCCACTATTGGCGGATCGAACAATATTGCATAAACCTATTGCCGCCAGACAACTGCTTGCTGAAATCAGTCAACTGACGCAAGGGAAATTTCCGATTTAGCCGTTTTTGTTAAGTAACATATTGACAGACCAGCAACGCATTCATAAAATGCAGGCATACTGCAATCAAAAATCATTAAACAAACATGAGCAACCTATCTATACGCGGCATTGACCCTGACCTCTCAACAACGCTAAAACTACAAGCGCAAGCAAAAGGAAAGAGCGTTAATCAGCTAGTACTAGAGGTATTAAAAGAACATGCAGGATACCTTAAAAAAAAACAGTTTACCCAGGAATATCACGATTTAGATGTGCTTTTTGGACAATGGACTGAAAGCGAATTTCAAATCATCCAAGGGAAGATTGACCATGAGTCGCGCATTGATGAAGCGCTTTGGAAATGAACGCGTTATTGATTGATACCAATATTTATTCTCACGCCATGCGCGGCGACACTGAAATCATTAAGACTTTACAGCAAGCTGCCCATATCGGTATAACCGCCGTTTCGATTGGTGAATTACTCTCTGGTTTTAAGGCGGGCAATAAAGAAAAAACTAACCGCCAAGAACTTAACCAGTTTCTCGATTCGCCCAGAGTAACGCTATACAGCATTAATGAAGCGACAGCAGAGTATTACAGTTTGATTCTTGACCAACTTAAAAATAATGGCACACCCATTCCCACCAATGACATCTGGATTGCCGCAGTTGCCTTTCAAGAAGGCATGCCCCTGTACACAAAAGACCAACATTTTAGTAAGATTAAGGGATTGTTGCTCAAGTAGCGACTACATTATGAAAACCGTCAGATATTTGTCATCCGCGTGTTCGATTTCATATAAAAACATTGGGTGTATAAAAGAATTGAAAATATTACACAAACATTGCGGCAAGACAACTGCTTGCAGAAATCAGTCAACTGGCGCGAGGGCAGTAAAATCTAATTTGGCGTTGTTCTCAATCAACTTCAAACAAAATTAATCGAACAGTGTCTATCGTCATGAGTAGCGTCATCGGCTGTAAAGGCGATTCCACAAAACCGCGGGAAAGGTAAAACTGCTTGGCTTGGTCAGAAAGCGCATGAATCAATAGGGCGAATACGCCGGCATGACCAGCAACGCTGGTTGTCCGCAGCATTGCGTCGCGCAATAATGCCTGCCCAATCCCCTGATTATGGTAGCGCCTATCGACAGCGAGCCGACAGAGCAGTAGGACTGGCAAAGGATTTGGCATATTGCGCCGCATCGTTTTAGGTGCGGCTGCATGACTAATCGCACCGGCTGACAAACTGTAATAAGCAATGACGACTTTACCGATACACAATACGAAACAACGCGAAGCACCTGCCGCATGGTTCTTGAGTGCGCGCTTTTTAAGCCATTCATCTAAAGACAATTCGCCGCTATCAAAATTTGCCAGCTCTTGGTCAGCCGTGATCAGCATAGGCGGCGTGAAATTAAACGCGGTCATTTTTCCCAAGGTGCCTTGGTTTTGAGCAACCGACGCAGCTTGTCAGTCGGTGGCAATGGGTGATCGAGCAACGCCTGGAATTTAGTGAATGTGTCTGTATCAACCGTGAAAAATGTTTGGTCAAGCAGTACATTTTCTGCCTCACGACAGGCCACTTCAAGCATAAAATCTGACCGGCTGCGACCCAAATGATCGGCGGCTTGGTCGATTAGATCGCGCTGTTTAGCCTTAGCGCGGATATTGATGGAAACAGAAACCGCTTCTCTAATAAATGCCTGTGACATGGGAATGCTCCTTTGTATATAAATAAACTATACAACATTGTATGCAACATCGCAACACAGTGGAATGTGTTTACTCGGCACATAAAGCACCCATTACATGATCGGCTTAGGAATCGCCACGCCCATACGTGCGATTTCAATCAACAACTGCACCCGGTTTTTAACCTTAAACTGCTTTAACAACTGCGAAACATAATCCCTCACCGTCCCCTCCGCCAACTGCAAACGCTTGGCGATGGTCTTATTGCTATCACCCTGACAAAGCACATACAGTACCTCCAAGGCTGTGCCTTTAAGCCGCAATGCCTCAAGTGATTGCGATCATGCACCCGCGCCTGCATGATAATCAAACACAAACGTCGGCAAAAACACCCGTCCCTGCAACACCGTTTCAAACGCCTCGCGCAACACGCCATCCCCTTCCATGGCTTTGGGAATATAGCCAAACGCACCGGCATTGATACATTGCAGCACCAATTCCTTGGCCAAATAACCGCTGGCAAACTCGCCACCGGAAAGCATAACCGCACGGGTAGCCAGCTCCTGCTCGCGAATATAATGCAGCACATCCAAACCTGATTTGTCCGCCGCCTCTGCCAATTTAAAATCCAGAAATGCAAAATCAATAGCGTCACTGGCAAGAATGGCAATGGCCTGGTCATAACTGGCCGCCTCATACACCTGCGCGTCGGGAACAAATTCCCGCAACAACGCCTTAAAGCCCGCCCTAACCACGCCATGGTCTTCCAACAAAAGAATTTTTAAATGATCAGATAAGGCCATAAGCTTAAATGTAAAAAGGGGTTATCAATTCAATCAGCTACTTACAATCGACTATTGTACCTTACCCGACAAATGTCGGATAGTCAACCAGACAAATGTCGGGTACAAAACCGACATTTGTGGGAGTTACTTTTTCAAATTAACAGTATACGATACGCGTTAGACCCATGCCTATGAGGTCTAGATTGTTGGTTGTGCTGTTTTCGCGCTACTTCCCAACGGGTGTGTGACACCTGTTGGTTTTTTTATTTTGCTTGAGGATTGTTTATGAAAAAAATAGCTTTATTTATATGTGTGTTAGTTTATTTGTTCAGTGGCTTTAGTTTAGCAGGCGGAAAATTCACCAGTAAAGATGGTTATTATTATGGTGCAGGATGTCAATGTCGATGATCAAACTTATTGGGACAGTGTTACCCTAAAACTAGACATAGCTAATGGCACTTTCTCCATTGTAGATGCCAAACCCAAAGCGACAACACCCACCACTCCAAATCAAACGCTACAGCAAGTTAAGTCAGAAGGCTATACTGTCGATTTTTTGGGGTGCGCAAAAACGGGGAACATAAAAGGGGAGTTAATGGATGTTTCTTGTAGTATGCAGGTGACTAACAATCAAGCTGATAGTATGTTAGACGTTAGCGGCAGTAGCCCCGTCGGACTTAATGAAAACGGACTTTCGCCCAATCAAGTTTCGGCCATGCCACCTCATTATGGTATGGCTGGAGTGCCTTCCCTTCGTGATAATTTTAATCAAGTCTATCATAGTGCTACTAGCAACTTGAAGTCTAATCCATCATTTCAACCCCAAGGTGTACCGGTTAACATCAGTTTTACATATGCAATGAATAAAAACGTCAGCTCTATTTCAGTTTTTATGCCTTTTTGTATAGATACCAAAACTAAAAAACTCCTTGATGTAGTATTCAAAGACATTAAACTTTAAAGCAAGATAGCGCGGTAGGTTGGGGTGAGGCAACGAACCCCAACACATCGAAGCCAAAAAATGTTGGGTTTCACGCTGTTCAACCCAACCTATGGCACTTCCAAACTACATCCCCAAGCTGAAGCTTGGGAACAAAAGCAAAATCATCAAGAGAAACTCATGTTTAAATTTTTCAGCACTAAATTAGGAAAATATTCAATTGTTTTGTTTTTAATGCTTGGCAATACCGGCATATCTCAGGCTTTTCTAGGAAGTTCACCGGTAACGCCATTGCAGGCAACAACGGAGCAAACCTATGATATGTAAAATCAATGGCTGCTTTTATTGACTTAGCTAATGCACAGGGTAAGAAAGGATATTGGTATCTAAACGATTATAGTTTTGGTGATAGTTTTTCTCTCTATGCAAAAAATAATTCAAGCAATACTACCTTTAGTTATAAAGCATTACCGCTTACAGACTCATCGGTGGACTTGCTTAAGCAAGCTAATGACGAAGGCACCAATGGGTACCTTTATATTGGTGATTATTCATTCGGCGCGGACACGGCTGCGCTCTATATCAAAGATAATTCAAAAAAGGCCAAGTTTAGTTATCAAGCATTACCATTAGCAAACTCATCTGCTGATTTTATTAAACAAGCCAATGACGAAGGAACAGATGGCTATGGATACTATGTTGATTTAGGTTTTAAAACCCCATCCAGAAGCAGCGCGGCTATTTATGTCAAAGACGGCTCAACAAAGTCCACGTTTGAGTACAAAGCATTAACGCCAGCAAACTCATCTGCTGACTTCATTAAGCAAGCCAATGACGAAGGAACAGATGGCTATGGATACTATGTTGATTTAGGTTTTAAAACCCCATCCCAAAGCAGCGCAGCTATCTATGTCAAAAACAGTTCAGCCAAAGCCAAGTTTAACTACTAAGCATTAACGCCCGCAAACTCATCTGCTGACTTTATTAAACAAGCGAATGAGCAAGGGAAAAACGGCTATGGATATTATCTTGACTTAGGTTTTTCATCTGCTGAAGGTGCTTCTATTTATGTGCAAAACACTTCCTCAACTACAGGCGGCTCTGGCACCCCACCTGCAACGGGTACAGCCACCCCTCCTGCAACATCAAATACCGCCAGTACGGACTTATTACAAAATTGGCTCAATTGGTCTAATACTAATCGGGTACAAGGGATCACTACAGATAATCACACGACCACTGCGACTTTTGCTGGTGGTGTGACGGCTGATGACGGCTTGAGCTATAGCACTCAGTTTGATGTGAATCAAAAAATTACCTTAGATTCAACTCATAAGTGCAATTCATTTTATAACCGGATTGGAAGGGTTAGCTGATATAGTTCAGGGCTTTTTCAATCCGACCAAAGATGAGGAAGCTTATGAAAGGCTATAAACAGCTAAC
>JABFRM010000037.1 GCA_013141155.1 Methylococcaceae bacterium
CTATTAAACACGGTCATGCTGTAGGAGAACACGCTCGTTTGTCGTACTGAAGTGGTACAGGGTACGTTTTAAGGAAGAAAATTGGTTTAATCTGCGTTAACATATCACTGATAGAAGGCAAACAAGTTCGGAGAGCTGCGTGGCAAAAGCAAGTGAGTTAAAAAAAGGCATGGTGGTTGAGGTGAATGGTGTGCCGCATGTTGTTAAGCAGGTTGAGGTCAGGAATCCTTCATCCAGGGGAGCTTCTACCTTGTATAAGGTCAGGTTCAATAATTTGAAGACAGGCCAAAAATTGGATGAATCGTTAAAAGGTGATGATTTCTTCAAGGAAGCCGACTACGCCCGTGCCAAGGCGCAGTTTTCTTATGTGGATGGCGACAACTACGTGTTCATGAATTCCGAAGATTACAGCCAGTACACTTTACCCAGTGAAGATCTGGAAGACCAGATTGGCTATTTAACCGAAGGGCTAGAAGGCATTGTTGCCCTATTAATAGACGATGAGGTGATCGCAATTGAATTGCCGAGTTCCGTTGTTTTAGCTATCGTAGAAACCGCACCAGCAATTAAAGGCGCGACTGCGGCTGGACGTACTAAAACAGCGCGGTTGACGACTGGCATTGAAATTCAGATTCCAGAATATTTAGAAATGGAAGAATTGGTTAAGGTGAATACCGAGACTGGGAAGTTTATGTCCAGGGCTTAACTGATCTAAGAAATGAAGGTTTTGGTACATTAATTATTTGACTAACTCACCTTACGCAGGCATCCAGAAGAATCAATAGCTGTAGTGATGCTAAAAAATCATAAGTTATTGATTTTTTGTTTCAGGTGCGTAAGGTGAGTGACTTATTTAGTGTAATAATTGTCGTAACTTAACGTGTCAAATGAGCAAAATGGACAATGATCACATGCTAATTGAAGAGGCTGAGCAATTATTTGAAGCAGGAGATGTTGATCGGCTTAAGCAAATTTTAGCTCCGCTGGTTGAAAAAAATATTCCTGCGGCAATACGCTTAAACGCGAGCTTCTATAGCGCGGGCACACCAGCTGAGGAGTGTGATCTTCTATTTGTTGAAGGGATGTTCAGAGCCGCTGAGTTAGGGGATCAAAAAGCCAAATATCAGGTTGGAATGTTTTATGACTTAGGATTGTATGGAATCCCGCAAGATAAGGTTCTTGCATCACAGATTTTCAAAGAATTAGCGCAGGACGGACATCCACATTGTATGTGGATTTATGCTACTGAATTAATTTGGGGAAAGGGTTCTTTTCCAATAGCGACAGAAAATGGATTGAGGCTATTGTGCAGTGCAGCAGAAGCGGGATCTGCCGAAGCCTGTATGACAATTGCAGACTTTCACGACCAAGGCAAGTTTGGTTTCGAAAAAAATATTAAGCTCAGAGACGAATATCGTAAATGGGCAGTTCAGTTTGATGAAACCGTTTACGATCCCTATAACTGATACTCAAAAAATTAATCCTTCCAACGCTTTAGCTTAAGCATGTATTCACATCGTTTTTACTTTGATTACACCAAATTCAATCTTTGACATCCAACAATTTTTAAAGACGCTAACCAAGCGTCCGGGCATATACAAAATGCTCGACGATAAAGGCGAAATTCTTTACATCGGCAAGGCAAAAAACCTCAAAAATCGCGTTTCCAGCTATTTCAACAAGCAAACCGCATCGCCCAAGCAGCAAACGATGGTTGCCAAAATTGCGGGTATCGAAGTAACGGTAACGCATACGGAAGGCGAGGCATTGCTGCTGGAATGCCAGCTCATCAAACGGCATAAGCCCCGTTATAATATTTGTCTGCGGGATGACAAATCCTTCCCTTACATCTACCTGTCCAGTAATCAGGATTTCCCCCAAATCACCTTTCACCGTGGCGCAAAAAATAAGCGAGGGCAATATTTTGGCCCCTATCCCAGTGCGGGAGCAGTTAAAGAAAGCCTAAAGTTGTTGCAAAAAATATTTCCGGTCAGACAATGCGATGATACCGTTTACAACAACCGCACCCGGCCTTGCTTACAATACCAGATAGAACGCTGTACTGCGCCGTGTGTGGGCTTGATCGGCAAGCCTCTATATGCCCAAGATGTAGCGAGCACAGTGATGTTTCTGGAAGGTAAGGGTAGTTTGCTCATCGAAGAACTGATTGCAAAAATGGAACAGGCCGCAGCAATCCTTAACTACGAACAGGCGGCAGGGTATCGGGATCAAATCGGAAAATTACGCACCGTATTGGAAAAGAATTTTGTCCATGGCGAGCGTGGTGATGTTGATATTATTGCCTGTGTCACTAAGGCGAATGTCGCCTGTATCCAAGTGTTTTTTATCCGTAATGGGCAACATCTGGGAAATAAGGTGTTTTTCCCAAAAATGACCGAAGCTTATGAACCTAGCGCAGTTATTCAAGCATTTATTCCCCAATATTATCTCGACAAACCTGTCCCCTATGAGCTGATTGTCAGCCATGAACTGGAAGAAATCGGACTTTTGACAGACGTATTGGCTAATTTAGCTAAACATTCCGTAACGATTTCCTGCAATGTGAGGTCTGAGCGTTCCAAATGGTTGCAAATGGCATTGATGAATGCGGAAAATTCATTATTGAGTAAGTTAGCTGATAAACAAGGGCTTTATGGTCGATTTCTCAGCCTTCAGGAAGAATTGGGTTGCAAAGAAATACCTAAACGCTTGGAATGCTTCGATATAAGCC
>JABFRM010000145.1 GCA_013141155.1 Methylococcaceae bacterium
GCCACCAGCACCGGTTCACCGGCACCTGCGGGTCTTTCTACCTCCTTGCACAGTTCGCAATTGAATACTGCACTGGGAATCGTAGCAGGTTACAGCAATCCCGTATTGTTCAACAATATCTTCTGGGATAACCGTGCCGGTGCGCGTTCTGGCAGCACTGTCACGGGTATTGGCGCAACGGGTGATGCCACGGCGATTAATCCATGGGATCTGGGTTCGACTGATATTGGTGCTTTATTGGCGCCAATCAACTCATTCGTACAACAAACCTCAGGGTATACCGATGCGGCGTCTAATCGCCACGTAGATCCAGCCGTTGTAACACCTTACGATACCGTGCTGGATTTCGCCGCCTGGCGAACCAATCCAGCATTCATTGGTGCCATCATGGTGACGCTTGACGTACCGCCTACGCTCTCCGGTGATTATCATTTATTGACGGGGTCTCCAGCCATCAATTTAGGGGTTGCTGGCCCAATCAGTGGGGTATCTGCCCCAACCCTTGACATTGATGACGGCACCCGTACGGGCTTGCCTGATGTCGGTGCTGACGAGCAAGGTGTAGCCGGCTTAGGACTTGGCAGTGGCACAGGTGGCGGTGGCACGGGACCAATCCTGCCAACGTTGGCAGTGTTGGATAACTTCAATCGTGCTAATGCCAATACGCTCAATAATGGTACAAACTGGAATCAGGTGACTATAGCTACCACTGCGCCTTTAACATTTATTGGAAATGCGCTGTGTAACGCTGCTGGGTTTGGAACCACAGCACCTTGTGCCGCGGTTCATATCACTGGTCCTGCGGCAAGTGGTATCGCGAATGCTGTTGCTAATGGCAATGCCTATTGGAGCAGTAACTTTAATGCCAATCAAGCAGCGGCCTTCACCTTCGCCAACACGCCGTTGAATAACACGGCATTAATGCTTAAGGCGACTGGCGCTAATAGCGGCTTAAGTGGTCTTCAAGCGAACTTCATCCGTGTGCAATATCAAACGACAGGTGGCGGCAGGATTGTAGTTTCAACCACGAATAATGGTAATAATTTGGCGCCAACCTACACTACTAGCGCCACCTTCACCACCAATGCCAACTTCGCTAACGGCAATACGTTAAGTGCGGTCATTCGGGCAAATGGCACGGTGGAAGTCTTCAAAACCAGCTCCTCGACCATCTCTCTGGGCAGCGTACAGCTACCCAATGTCGCCTTATGGACAACGGGCGGTGGTCGGATCGGCATGCAGCTACCAAGCAGTGCAAGAGTTGATAACTTTGCTGGCGGCACGGTGCCATAAGGTTTACGACTATCAACTAACAAAGGGAGAGGGGGTGGTTAAAGCCACCCCCGACTCAGCCCAAACTTTAAAGAGGATATAGACATGAGCAGCAAAACCCCCAAAAACCCCAGCCGACGCAGTTTTATCAAACTGGTCAGCGGTAGCATGGCTATCGCGGCTGGCGCTGGGCTGTTACCTAGCGCCTTGCGGCGGCAACTTTCACCCATCAATGATGCGATGGCCTTACCAACCGACCCCGCCAATTTATTCTACGTCGGCACCGACGGCTGGATATCATTACCGCAAACGCCGACGATCCCCACTTTTCACCCTGACGTATTGGCGCCAACACCCTTTAGCACCTATATATTTGGCTTCCGCAATATGACAGGGTTATCCCCAATGGATACGGGGGGCGTGAACATGAATCCACTGGTCATCGGGCAAAAAATGAAGGCGCAACACAATGCCCCACTGTTCTGGGTAAATGAATGGGAAACTGAAGCGGATACTTTTCGGCTGGATTTGCTGAATATCGGCCTGCAAATGCGCCCCGACCTAACCGACTCGCACTCCATACACTGGCATGGTTTCCGCAACGTTATTCCGTTTTTTGACGGCGAACCGACCGGCTCCTTTGCCGTCCCGGTAGGTCGTGTGTTCCGTTACATTTTCAAACCGCGTGATCCCGGCACCTATATGTTCCACTGCCATGTCGAAGATACTGAACACGTACACATGGGCATGACCGGGCTGGTATTTGTTAATCCAAAGCAAAATGGTCAGTCAATAGGTGGCTTCACCAAGTTCGCCTACAACGACGGTGACGGTTCCACTGGCTATAACCGTCAATTCGCGATGTTTCTTTCCGAAGTTTGGGCAGAGGCGCACTGGGCTGATGCCCATATTCAGTTACCGGAATGGAGCGATTATAAGGTTGACTTTGCTTTGCTTAACGGTCGCGTCTATCCCGATACCTTACAACCCAATTCACCGTTCAACCTCGCCTCATCCGCGCACGCTTATGACACAAAGCGGGATTCGACGGGTGATTTGGTTCCCACGACGGGACAGGAACATTTGCAATACCAGCCGCTATCTGCACTGGTGACCTGCAACGCCGGTGAGCGGGTGCTGTTGCGCTTTGCCAACCTGGGTTTTAAGGAAACCTCGATGACGCTCGCTGGCATCAAGATGAAAGTGGTGGGTAAGGATGCAACCCCCATGCGTGGATTTGGTGGCGGCTATAACTCGGCTCGTACCGGCACAGACACCAGTTACGAAACCAACACGCTATCATTTGGGGCAGGTGAAAGCATTGATGCGATCTTCACGGCACCAGCCTACATCTCGGAAGCAGCAGGTTATAACACCTATGTACTTTACAATCGCGCCTACAATCGCTCAGACAATCAAAGCGGTGGCGCAGGCAGTCAGCGTACGGAGATCCGGGTTTATCCAGGAACTACGATAAGCGCCCAGACCATTCCCAACGAAAACCCAACCGCTGCCTAACGACTAGCCCAAAGGAGTTCAAAATGAAAACGTCAATTTTACAAAAATTGTCAAGGAGACGGGTATCACCGCTCGCGGTGGCTATCGCCAGCTTACTTGCCGGATTACCGATACTGTCTATAGCAGGCACGGTTGGTGTCGTCTGTAGCACAGGCCCAAACTTTAACCTGGAAACCAAAGCAGGCGATATACAACTGCCAGATGGTAACACTATGTACATGTGGGGTTACTCGCTTCAAGGGCAAACCTTCCAGCACCCAGGTCCGGTGCTTTGTGTCAATGAAGGTGATACGGTAAACATTACGCTCACCAATTCCCTGGCCGAACCGGCTTCAATTATGTTTCCAGGACAAGACAATGTTATGAATGTGGGCTTTAGCGGTACAACAGAAGTCATAGTACCCGTGCAACCACAATTTACCAGCGGCAGGGCAATCTCACTGACGAATACTGCCACCGCTAATGGTGGAACAGTTCAATATCGATTTGTGGCAGGCAAACCCGGAACCTATCTCTATGAATCAGGCACCAACCCGCAGAAACAAGTGCGTATGGGCTTATTTGGTACCCTAGTAGTGCGACCTTCTGCGGGATCTGATCAACTCTACATTAGCGCAAACAGTAAATTTACGACATCAATTAATACCAGTCCCGCCAGCAATTGGAACGAAGAATTCTTGGTGCTGCTCTCAGAAATAGACCCTTATCAGCACTGGGCAATCGAAGCCAACCCGTTGGCGGCTTTTAACTTCAACAACTACAAGCCGCGCTATTGGCTTATCAATGGTCGCGGTTTACCAGACAGTATCGCCGACAATAACGCTACCTTCTTACCAGCGCAACCCTATGGGTCATTGGCACGCATCCATCCGTTGGATGCCACAAAACACCCCTACCCAGGAGCCATTCGCTATCTCAATGTTGGTTCGGAAGACTATCCGTTCCATCCTCATGGCAACAATGGCGCGGTCGTGGGTCGCGATGGTCGTCCACTAGAAACAGCATCAGGCAGAGACAGCTCTTTCGAGAAATTTGTCGTCCCCGTCGGCCCAGGACAAACTTGGGATGTACTGTTTAGTTGGCATGATGCCGAAAATTATTCGCCCGCAAATCCGGTGGACATCAATATTCCCCAAATCGCCAACCAATTCTTCGGCATGTTCTATAACTTCAGTCCCTACCTTGGTCTACAAGGACAGCAACCCCCCAACTGGTCAACGCTCAACACCTGCGGTGAGTATTACATCATTTCGCACAATCATGCGTTGTACCAACTGACTTCTTGGGGTGTGAATATGACAGGGCCCGGTACTTATACACGCGTCGATCCACCCTTACCCAATAATTGTGTGCTTTAAAGCGCCATTGGACATCTCAGGAGATAGCGGAAATGTTAACATCTACAAACAACTTTAAAGCGCTTAAGCGTAAAGCGCTCCCCCTGGCCGTCGCGAGCCTCATTGGTTCCGGTCTTTATCAGGCACCGGCGAGTGCGATCTTGCCGACGAGTGCTTGCAGTAGTGCATCGGGAGCCGCTACTTGTACCCTGTTTGCGAAGACGGGAACCGCAACCCTGCCCAGCGCAGGCGCCACTACAGTGTTAGTACCTACTTGGGGCTATACCGGTACAGTGGGCGGAACCGTCGTTCAACCAGGCGGCCCCGTCCTCGTCGTCAACCAGGGCGATGTGGTTACGGTAACCCTCACCAATAACTTAACCGAGACTACGGGCCTTTTGTTTCAAGGTCAGAACTTGCCTCCAGATACTACAGGGGTGGTTGCTGGTGGAACCAAGAGCTATACCTTCACAGCTTCCGCCCCTGGCACTTACCTGTATGAGGCAGGATTGTTGGAAAACAAACAGCACCAACCCGCGTTGGGTTTGTATGGTGCGCTTGTGGTGCGACCGGCCGCATCTGCTACCCAGGCTTACACTGATGTGAGTACAGCTTTCAACGACGAGGCTTTGGTGCTGGTCAGCGAAATTGACACGGCTTTAAACAATAGCGCGAACCCCGCGCTTTTCGACATGCGTAAATTCGCGCCCAAGTATTTCTTGATCAACGGCAAGGCGCATCCGTCTCCCGATGTCGTTACGCTTCCCGATCCTACGACTTATACTTCGGCTGGTTTTAACCTGCTGCTGCGCTACGTCAATGCAGGCGTTAAACATCATTCAATGGCTACTTTAGGTCTGCGGCAACAATTTATCGCCAACGATGGCAACCTGATTGCTAATCCCCGTAACGGCGTGTCCGAAACCATTGCTCCCGGTCAAACAGTCGATGCGATTACCATGATTCCCGCTACTGCGGTATCTGGCAGCAAGTTCGCTGTCTACGATGCAGGGTTGAACTTGAACAACAGCAACACCGCCGGTATGGGCGGCATGTTAACATTCGTGGCATTAGCTGGCACCGCACCAGCACCGGGAAATCCACCTGCAATTCCAGGGAATCCGCCTGATACGGTTGGGCCTGCCACAACGGGAGTGGCTATGGTGCCTAACCCCAGTAATGGGACAGGAACTGTCGTCTTAAACGCAACAGGTAATGACACGACAACGGGCAATAGTAACGTAGCCAGCGCTAACTACGCCATTGATGGTGGTGCTGCAACTCCGATGAACCCTGTCGACGCAGACGCACCAGTCCGGAGTTTCACTGCCAATATTAATGCTGCGGGACTTACCGAAGGCACACACCCTGTTACGGTAACCAGTACTGATACCATCGCGGGATTGCCATCGGCAGCAGTTAACCTGATCATTGATAAATCGGCTCCAACGGTAGGCACTGCTATTTTGCCTGCGGTTGCGGTTCCTATTTCCGCAACACCTAATCCGACTAACGGCGCTATCGGTGTCAATTCCAGCACGGCGGCAGTTCGGGTACAAGCCAGTTTGAGCGATGCGTTTTCGACCGTAGCGGCAGGTGAGTTGTTCATCGATCCTGCGTTCCCCGCGCCCGTTGGCACGGGGATCATTCTCGTCCCAAGCGACGGTAGTTTCAACACTGCCACAGAAACAGGCTATGCCGATATTCCTTTAGCAACGATTTTGGCACTCAGCAATGGCCCGCACACTATCTACATGCGCGGCAAGGATGCAGCGGGCAATTGGGGTAATGCCACTGCCGCCACTAATACGGCGGCCGCGTGGCCTGCATTAGCGAAGCTTACGTTGACTGTGGATAAAGTTGTGCCAACAATCAGTAGTGCTACGCTATCGCCTAACAGCGGCACCGTTGCACTTGGTGCAGCTAGCACTCTTACCCTGACTGTGGTCGGCAGCGATGTCGGCACAGGTTTGAATGGAGGCCAATACACTCTTGATGGTGGTGTAGCTATACCGTTTGTAGGACTGAGTGCCTCGATAGCTACAAATACACTGTTGGCTGGTACTCATGCTGTAAGTGTTCGTTTAAAAGATTTGGCGGGCAATTTCAGTACAGCAAGTAATGTGGCTTTAAATGTAGTCAGTGCCGTGAATGATTCCTATAACATTAACGCTAACACCAGCACCACTCAAAATGGTAACGTGAATGCAGCAGCCGGTGTACTAGGCAATGACCAACCCTTGGGTGTGGCGGGTCGTACGGCAACGCTGGTCAGTGGGCCGACTAGAACTTTCGGAGCGGGTGCCGGTACTATTTCCTCGTTCACGCTTAACACGAATGGTTCGTTTATCTACACCCTTACCGGAGTGGGCGCGAACGGAACTGCCAGACAAACATCGAAACGGGGTACGTTCCAATTCACCTACCGAGAAAACCTTAATGGCGTGCAATCAGCTCCTGCAACCGTCACCATAACAGTGAATTAACAGGGTGGGTGGGCAAACGATGTTATCGTTTGCCCACCTTGTATTTTTATAATATCCAGGAGTACAGAAAATGATAAATCGATTCTCTATTCTCAACGATGATCACAGCGCCACTTTATCGTTACCTACTGCGGCAAGGCATTCAGCTAAAACCGCATCAAAAAACGCGGCTCACATGCAAACAAAATCAATGTCGCGTCACTTTGGGCAACTCCCTGTCATTTTGGCTGCAATCGCCCTGCTCATTGGCGGCGGGTATTATTACAACCAACATGTATTACCAACACCCCCAACGATGGTTCAGCCAATAACCGGTTACCTTTCCAACGAGCAGTTGGAAGCCCAATACGGCATACGAATTACGCTTATCGCTGTGACGGCAGTGGGTGGTATCGTTGACTTCCGCTATAAGGTTGTTGACCCAGAAAAAGCCTCAAACTTACTGCATGATCCGGCGAATGCACCCACCCTGACTGCGGTAGACACTGGGCTGACGCTGTCGCCCACCCACATGGGCAGGCACCACAACCAAATGACCATGAAGCGGGGGGCGGTGCCGTTTACTTTTTATCCCAATGTGCGCAATGCCGTGAAAGCCGGCACACCTGTTTCGGTAGCATTTGGCAAGATTAAGGTCACGCCAATTGCCGCGCAATAATTTTATAGCTGAGGTTTGTGTCATGAAAACTATTCTGTTTATCGCACTGGGTCTTAACTTGACTTGTTATGTAACCACTAGCGTTGCGGCAAATTCAGCGTCGGTGAAAATTGCATCCGAAGTGCAGTCTGCACTGGTCTCTGCGCCTTTAACACAAGAAATAACCGTGATTGTGCATTTAAAAGCCCAACCCAACCTTAAGTCTTTTCGATATTTAAAACGAGCTGATCGAATTAAGGGCGTAGTTGAAAGACTACAAAATAACGCCGAATTTTCTCAACGTAATCTGAAAGCTGAACTGGAATTTCGCCAAGGTCAGGGACTGATCAAAAAATTCAAATCTTTCTGGATATTTAATGGCTTCTCCGTAACCGCCACCCCGAATGTAATTATGGCATTGGCTAATCGCACCGATGTGGAAACGATTGAAGCGGATGAAATCAACATTGTGCCAGCAGCGATGCCCCCCGAACCCAATCTCTCTTTAATTAGGGTACCGGATATCTGGATCCAAAGTTTCAACGGTCAAGGCGTGGTGATAGCTAATCTGGACAGCGGCGTGGACAACACCCATCCTGACCTCGCCAATCGTTGGCGGGGTGGCGCTAACAGTTGGTTCGACCCTTACGCACAACACGCAACGCCTTATGATCCAACTGGGCACGGCACTTGGACAATGGGATTGATGGTCGGTGGCGACGCTGGTGCAACCTCTATCGGCGTAGCGCCAGGTGCGCAGTGGATCGCTGCTAAAATCTTCAAGGACAATGGCACTGCTACCGCAACCGGCATCCATTTGGCTTTTCAGTGGCTTTTGGATCCGGATAACAATCCAACCACCGCCGATGCGCCGGATGTCGTCAACAATTCCTGGGCTTATGGTACGCCGGGCTGCAACTTGGCTTTTCAGCCTGATCTTCAGGCGTTGGTAGCTGCGGGTATTGTGCCAGTGTTTGCTGCTGGGAACTATGGCCCTGGTAGCAACACCAGTGTCAGCCCAGCGAATTACCCAGAAGCCTTGTCGGTGGGTGCCACCAATAATCTCGATCAACTCTATGTTGGCAGCAGCAAAGGCCCCTCGGCTTGCGGTGAAGCCGCTACAATCTATCCAAAGCTCGTGGCGCCAGGTGTCAATGTATCCACCACCGATCTGTTTGGTTTTTATACCAGCCAAACCGGAACCTCCCTATCCGCACCCCATGTGGCGGGCAGCTTAGCTTTATTGCTTAGCGCCTATCCCCAATTAACCGTGGAACAACAACGCAATGCTTTACTGCTATCTGCGGTCGATTTGGGAGTGCTTGGGCCTGACAACAGCTTCGGTTATGGTCGCCTCGACTTAGCGGCGGCTTACGATTGGATAGCACACAACGTCAGCAATCCTCCTCCAACCGATACTACTGGCCCTACAACTACTATTGTTAATGCAAATCCAAACCCCAACAACGGAACGCTGGGGTTTGATGCCAAAACTCCTGCGGTGCGCGTGACCGCTACGGTGAGCGATCCCGTCATTAACGGTTTGCAATCCAGCGTGAATGCCGCCGAAGTCTTCATAGACGCGGTGAGCAACAATGGTTCCGGCATACCCTTGCTTGCCAGTGACGGCGTGTTCAATAATGCCACTGAAGCCACCTATGCAAATCTTCCGCTTACGACTATTGCACAGCTCAGCGAGGGTTCGCATATTCTTTATGTACATGGTAAAGATTTGCTTGGTAATTGGGGGGCAATCAGTAATACCACCTTAAGCATCGACAAAACTCCGCCAACTATTAGCAATGTCAATACGACATCGAGCGGCACCGCCGTTAATTTAACGGCTATCGCTGTCGATCCCGCCTTGGGCAGTATTGCCTTGGCAGAATGGTTCGAGAACCCCGATCCAGGTGTGGGGCTTGGGCAAGCGATGTCAGTATCAGGTACCGCGATTACCGCCACGCTTAATACTAACACTTGGACTTCCGGCAATCACGCCCTGTTGGTGCGCGCCCGTGATGCGGCTGGCAATTGGAGCGCCGCAGTGTCAACAAGCGTTACCGTACCCCCTGCGAATGCCGTTTTTGCTGACAGCTTTGAGTCCAATAACTTTGCGGCCTGGAATAACGGCGTTGTCGGCACGCGTATTAGCGTTAATACTGCCGCCAATATGACCACTGGTATTTACGGCATGCAAGCCACGCTTGGCAATGGCACTGTCCCCAGCTACGTTACCGACGGCACACCGACACTTGAAAAAAGCTACCATGCACGGTTCTATTTCAATCCGCACAGCGCAAGTCCGGGTATCGGGCAAGTGACGATTTTCGCTGGATTGAATGCGCTTAATACGACGCTCTTTCAGGTACAATTCCAACGCAACGGCAGTAACTATCAAATACGAGGCTCGGCGTTGCGGGCAAGCGGAACGATCAATACCGGCTGGTTTAACATTACCAATAACACCCATACTATCGAAATCGCCTGGCAATCTGGCACCTCAGCGTCGTTTCAGTTATACACCGATGCCGTACTCAAACAGACGCTTAGCGCCCTGAACACCAGCGCTTATTTATTAGATACCGTACGATTAGGGCCATCTGCGGGCCTTGTTAATGCAGCCAGCGGGAGCTTGTATTTCGACGATTTCGCCTCAACGAGGAATACCGTTATTGGGCCATAACTTCAAATTTAAATGCGCTTGGGTCAAATAATGAAGCTAAAAAAATTGTTACTGATTTTAAGCATAATAAGTTTGTTGTGGTGTTCAAGCTTACTGATCGAGAAAGCACGCATAACCGAGGATGCACAACTGCTCGAGGCAGGTAAAAGCCTCTATCGGGAAGGCGTTCTGACCAACGGACAGCCATTAAACGGTATTTCCATGGGCGAAATAGTCTTGACTGGCGCACAGGCCGCTTGCGTGAATTGCCATCGCCGCAGCGGCATGGGTGCCTCGGAAGCAGGGCAACGGGTGCTGCCCATAACCGGTGCAGCATTATACCAACCAGGGCCGCCGAGTCTTTGGTATCAGCATAACACCAGCCAGCCGAACGAAAACCCTTTGCGTCCCGCCTACACCGACAGCACACTTGCCAAAGCGATACACGAGGGCATTACGCCGACGGGGCGCACTTTGCAGCCGGTTATGCCCCGCTTCAATTTAAACGCTGCTGACCGTAAAGCTTTGCTCGCTTACTTAAAATCGCTGTCCAATCCTTCATTAGCTGTCGATGCAGACACTATTCACTGGGCGACAGTTATTACGCCGGATGCCAATCCTGCCGAGCGCAGCGCTACCCTTGATTTAATGGCGGCATTCTTTAAAGACAAAAACGCCCAGATCAGTAATTACCTGCACAGCGGGCATATTCCACCTAATCGTGGCTATGCCCCTTTGCGCAAATGGGTGCTGCATGTGTGGGAATTACAAGGGGAGCCAGAAACTTGGGGTAATCAACTTACGGCACATTTTAACAAACGTCCAGTTTTGGCGGTGCTTGCTGGGGTCGGCGGTGATCACTGTCTTCCAGTCCACACCTTTTGCGAAAACCAGGAAGTGGCTTGCCTGTTCCCGAATACCAACGTACCCCCGATACAAGACAATGACTTTTACTCGCGCTACTTTTCCAAAGGCCTAACTCTCGAAGCTGAGGTGCTGGCGGAATTCTTACGCACAAATCAGACGCAACAACCAACGCACATCTTACAAGTATATCGCCAAGGGTTGCAGGGGGAGGTTCCGGCAACTATCTTCCGGCAAGTTATACAGCCGAACGGCAACATCAAATTAGGTAACCGCCAGATTGCCCCTAAAGAAAAGCTCGATACGCTATTTTGGCACCGGCTGATAGAAACCGAACGTCCAGATGCACTGGTGCTTTGGCTGCGTGAGCAGGATTTAGCCAGTTTAGACTTAACTGCGCAACTACCGCATACCGTCTATCTTTCTGGACATTTGTTGAAAGGTCGAGCGTCCACTTTTGTGAAACCACCCCTCAACAAGGTTTATCTCATTTCTCCTTGGGAGCCACAACAGGCGAACGTCGAGCGTTTTATTCGGATGCGTGAATGGATGGAAGATAAAAATTTGCAAGTTACTGACGAACTGTTACAAGGTAATATTTTGTGGTTTTTATGGTTGCTGGATGATGCCGTTGAGCAAATCACTCATCATTTCTCTTCAGATTACCTTATAGAACGGATTGAAGACATAACGGGCGATTATAGTAGCGCGTCCCCGTACCCACGCATCAGTCTGGGTCTAGGGCAACGCTTCGCCGCCAAAGGCTGTTATATATTAGCGTTAGGGACGAACGGGCAATGGCAGCCCATCGGCAATCTTATCGTACCGCCTTAATCTGGCCATGTGCGTCCCCCTAACCATAGGTGTCTACACAAGTTTTTTACAATTAAAATACAATGAGTTATAAAGCGTAACGCCATCATTCCGGCATCCATGCCGGAATGACGGGTTTGAAATTTGTGTAGATACTTATTGCCACCTAACACTATTTTTTCAGTTTATTTAACCCCCATAAACCCGCAAAACCCACTAAAATAGCCAGCAACAAACTAACCCACGCTTGAATATTCCAGGCCATGACATAGCTATCCGCTTTAACTGGCGCACTTACGCCTGGAATACTCGGCAGATCACCATCACCACCCGCTACTTTAAGCTGCGCTTTCATACCTTTTTCCATGTGCTGCGGCACTTCGCAATGCACCAGATAGGTTTTAGGGTCGCTGGGGACAATCAATGACGCTTTTTTCTCGCCTGGCCCATAGATTTCCATGGTGAACATGCCATCTGAATACAGATAGCCCGGTAAACCGTGAATCATCAACTGGTGGCGGATATGATCATCATTAATGAAGGTAATGTTAATGCGCGAACAGCCCGCCACGTCCCATTTTTGTTGATCAAAAGCAAACATTTTGCCATTGAATTTTTTGGCATGCTTATGTCCGGCGCGAATGGTCAAATTAACCTCACCGGCAATTTTGGGGCAATCTTTCGGCAAGTTGTTGGTATTTTCATTCATGATCATGCCTTTTTCATCCATGGTCATGCCGTGATGCTGCATGGTGATGGCGTGTGCAACAGGCAACAATAGGCCTAAACAACTGGTTAAAACTAATTTTTTAAGCAACATAACCATCAACCTGCCTTTTTAGAGCCGCGAATTAAAAACAGCAACAGTCCCAGCAATAACCCAACCACTAAACCGAATGCAATCAAACGCAAGGTGTCTGGCACTAAAACATCGGCATCGCCCAATAATTGTGCAAAATCACCTTCCGCCCACAACGGTTTTTCTTTGGCGTAATAGGCGGGCGAGAAATACTCATCCATGCCACTATGGCCTTTGGGCATGCCTTTGTCATCCAAAAAGCTTTGGTAGGCGAGCAAAGCCATATTGCCACCCGGACTCATGCCATTAGTAGTAATACCGTTTTCGATATGGTCATGAAACATCCATAAGCCTTCACCATAGCTATGCAGCCCATCATTGACCGTTTGTAAACTAAGGTCAATACGCTGTGCCGGCGCAACATCAAAAACATCGCGGGTAATTTGTTGCGCCTCTGGCCGTTCCACGCCGTCATAATCGGTAATGGTCGCCTTATGCCCGTGGATATGCACTGCAATTGGCGAATTTTGCATATTGGCAATGCGTAATTTAATGTTTTGGTTGGGCTTGGCGACAATCATGGCGTCCCGCATCGTATAAGGAAACGCGTGACCATTGAGTAAATACTGGTCTTCATGCGACTGGTTAATATCGTATACGCGGTGCATTTGTTTGTTGATCAAGCGCGGGTCATTGTATTGCTGGATGATGCCCGCCATTTGATTATCGACACTTTGATAGTGCAAATCATATTCCTGATCGTATTTTTCAGCGCTGGCAACGGAAGCATGGCGCACCTGGCCTGCCCCGATATTAAAGGTTTGCACCCAATTATTCGGGCGATTCTCTTCAATCACTATCATGCCGCCCAGCCCCATCATCATGTGTTTATCGGTTTGCACATGGCAATGATAGAGCATGGTACCGGTATGACGCGGCTGAAATTCATAGGTTTTACTGTCACCTGGAAAGACCGGCGCATGGTCAGTGCCATCATTATCCTCGCCCGCAGCGGTTTGAAAGGGATGATCGACCCCATGAAAATGAATGGTATGCGGAAAGTAGTGGGTATTTTCCAGGGTGACGAAAACCTTATCCCCTTGCTCTACGCGCAACACGGGTGACGGCGCACGCAACATATACAAGGCTTCTTTTGAGCGAAAATTCTTGGTCGCCATGTCGCTGGTTTTAGGCGCAAACACCCATAATCCCGGCTGTATGCCCGGCGCGGTATTGTAAGTAAAGGCTAAAAACTCGCCATCCGGTGAAAAACCATTCAGCTCAATAACTTCCAGTTTAATATTGATAATATCAGGGTCGCCATCACCATCCAAATCCTCTCCCAAAGTGAGTGCATCTTGTGCAAAATGCGTACTCATCAGCGTTTTCATCGACACATGATTGGCGCCTTTTGCTGCAAAAG
Organism: Methylococcaceae bacterium; assembly: GCA_013141155.1. Lineage (GTDB taxonomy): Bacteria > Pseudomonadota > Gammaproteobacteria > Methylococcales > Methylomonadaceae > SXIZ01. Next base: position 13,812 of record JABFRM010000145.1, read on the forward strand.
CAATATCATAGGGGTTGTCAGGGTCACATAATACCGATTCTGCAATTTTCACCCCATCAATCTCTTGTGCTTTACGCCAGTCAGGATGCTCATTTTTACACGGCGCTTCCTGCACTGTTTGCGTGGTGGTCTTAGGCGCAAGATTGGTTGCAGGCACAATCGCAGTGCTGCTGTTAATAAAATCCGGCTTTAACCAGATCGCTAAGGGTACAAGTAGTAGCAATAGCAGTGATGCAAACAGGCGGATTTTTTTAGGTGACATCTTTATACTGGCTGGCTATGGAGTGATGGGGCTTAATGACTGCTTAAAAAGTCTTTGGCGTAAATGAGAGCCAGACTATTTCAAATAGTTCATTGTAATCCATTAACCTAAGCATAATCTCCCCCTAGCGGTTATTAAATGCGTAACATCAGTTAATTAAGATCATCAAGCGATATTAACGCTCCTATTGGCCCTATGTGAAATACAATGAGTAAAGCACCTTCAGCGAAACAGGGTTAAGCGTAAACCCGTTCGTCCGCGATTGTATGGATGCAGGAGAGAGCGCGACGCAGGAGCAGTTGCAGATAGCTTGTCAAAGGGTTGAGCGCGCGTTGTGTGGTTCACCAAATAGGTTTCTTCACGCCCAACTTATTTTTTAGGATTAATCATAATCACTTAAAAACTGAGCTAAAAACACCGCCATTCACATTCACTTTTCATGTGTATTTATTGCCTGCGTATGCGAACGTGCCGGATAAACAATTTGGTTACTTGCTACATCGCGCATCACCACGCTGCCCGCGCCGATAACACTGCCCGCGCCAATTTTGATGCCCTGAATGACTATAGCCCCAGTGCCGATATGCACATGATCACCCACCTCAACCCCGCCACTTAGAACCACACCCGGGGCAATATGCACATGCTCACCGATGCGACAATCATGCTCGACAATCGCGCCGGTATTGATGATGCTGTTGGTGGCAATCTTGGCATCTGCCTGGATAATAACCCCCGCCATGACTTGTACACCTGTCATGAATTGTGCCGAAGGTGAAATAAGCGCGGTAGGGTCTAGCACAGTTTTAAAGACATAGCCTTGCGCACTAAAAGCCTTGAACAGACTAATACGCAAACCCCGGTCATTGGGGACTGAACCAATACCATTCACCAGTTCTATTTCATTGGGTTGATAGTTATTAACCACCTCATCCCCCCCTAATTTCGGCACGCCTAACAGTGTCGAACCCATAACTGGGTAAGGATCGAGAAATCCCAGGAGCGGATGATGCAAACGCTGCAAAACTTCGATTAAGACTTTGGCATGTCCGCCGCCGCCTAAGAGGATAAGGGGCTTAATCATTAAATAGCTCAAATAAATTGGTCTGTGTCATACGATTTCGAACGGGTTTACGCTTAGCCATGTTTCAATAAAGGTGCTTTACCCACTGTAAATCATAGAGAGCCATAAAGTTTTTAAGCCTTAATTGCCATCAATGCAGGTTTACGACGGGCAACCTCTAATAAACCTATCAAGGCAGAAACAAAAAACCAAACCGCACCAGGGACGGGTACTGCACTTACATTTCCAGTGTAAGTGAAATTATCCATAGCAAATTGAGTGGTGTCATAGCCGGACGGCGAAAACAACGAACTATATACGCCTCCCTCTGGGGCAAGGTATACAGTATCTATCCCCACAAAATTAAAACTAAAATAATTGGGGACATCGGCATTCACGGTAATATCTTGGGCATATAACTGAACACCATTCTTAAGCCCTTGTGCATGTATAGTAAGACCATCTCTCCATGCCGCCGTAAAATAAGCGCCAATAAACGTAAAATCAGTATTTGAAGAAACTACACCAGGATACCCATCTATGTTAAAAGCTACATTAGCCCCCGAAACTAAGCCATTAAAATATCCTACTTTACCTAAAGTAAAATTAGCTGCATCAACATAACCCATAGTCCAGTTAAAGCCACCATAACTATTAGGTACTATATCTCCACCGACAGTCGAATGTGGTAAATCATCAAAAGTCAACACAGTAGCTTGAACAGTATTAACGCCCCACAAAAAAGAACATAACAAAACTGTTGCGACAGTATGTTTAAGTGACGATATCCAGTTAAATATGTTCATTTTATTTCCTTATTTTGAGTAATGCGTTAACGTTGAATAACGAATTACAGTGTGTAAAATTAAATAATCTGTAATACAGGCTCTCATACAATAAAGCAGTCCTATTTAACAATTGAACCGCTATTGATGATTTTATTAATGCAATTTACATACCATTTAAAATTATTACAAAAAAATCAATGCAACAGCCAAAGCATCGCTCACCTAACATCTCGTCTAAAAATAAACAGAGTATTTAATTATTCACTGCATGGGTAGCGCTGCACTCTAACAGAATTAAAAACTCAGGAGTATGCACAAAACGAATTTGACAATTTGAAATGACAACTCCACCGGACTTGAGAGATTAATTTATAAATATTCAACTACCCACTGATTTTTTAAGGTAATAGGTATATTTTCATAACTAAGACAGTCTGTGACCAAACTTTGATGAAACGCTTTTGAGATTAAAACGTTAATAGTGTCGCCAATTAATTGGCAACCTGGTGCGTCACTTCATTGACAAACGATATTGAATCTGCGGTTACGAGAACTAACACTCGCCTCCATTTTAATGCCTGCTCTTAGCACATGTTCAAAATCGTCATTCAATGCACTTAAGCAAATGGAAAGCTTCCGCATAGTCAACGCCAGCCGTTGCACCTCTATAGGTTGCCAATGCCTCAATATTTCTAATACTTCTTGGAAAAGGATGTTCCGCTAATTCGGAAGCATAAATACTCATCAACTCAATTTTTCGCTTAAAGTACGGGCTAATATCAACAAAATAATTGGGATAAAAGATATTTTCCGGTAGAGCGGCTGCGAATTCCGTTTCTGAAAGACACTCATACATTAAGATTTTTTTAATAAAGGGATAGCGAAAGCTTTTGGTACAGGCCATAACGGCTTGAAACAAAACGCGGTGATCAGAATGTGCATCCGAACGATTAAGCACAAAAATGACTTCAGGCTTAAACTCCAAAAAACAGTGGCTAATCTTGCCAATTAATTGACTGGGCGCAATGGCATCCAATTGTGTCGTTGGAAAATCTAATTGATATACTTTTTGAAAAGGAACTTGCTTGGCGACCTCAGCTATTTCTTGTTGCCGACCTTCTACTCTGGCTTTCGTATATCCTGCTGATTCACTCATATTCGTGGCAATAAGCCAAGCAATTTCAGCACCTTGACCCGCATATTTTAATAGCGTGCCACCACAACCCAATACTTCATCATCTGGGTGAGCGGCTATTACTATAATTTTTTGTGCCCTTAACATAAGTTTCGTTTAACCAGATAAGTTGAATCCTTTGCATTAATTTTTTCCAACGTATTAACAATGATTTCAGCCGCATCCCCATTGCTATAAGGTGATATTAATTTGCTTACTTCATTTCTATAATCAAGATTGAAACATGCGTTTTCAACTGCATGAACAATCAATTCCTTATTATGTGCTACAAATTCAACATTGCCTGCTTGTAATCTACCTTGTTGGCGATTGCCGATATTCACGACTGGAATTTTATAAGTGGGCGCTTCTAAAATTCCCATGCTGGAATTACCAACCAGCGCTTTAGTATGTCTTAATAAATTAATAAACGCTAAACGCGGTAAGGTTTTATTAAACTTAAAATTTGGATTGCTCTCAAATTTTTTAATCACATTTAAAATATCACAAGCACCAGGATCGGTGTTAGGGTAAGACGCAACAATTTTGAAATGATGTTTGACGGCAAATGTATTCAACGCGTCAAGCGTAATATCCATCTGTTCAGCCGCGTTATCTAACTCACTGGACAATGGATGCTTTACCAAAACAATATAATTACCGTCAGCAATGTCAAAATTTAAATAGCTAGATAATTCATTTAAATCAAGAGGGGGGGTATTAATAATATTTTGAAGTGCCGGATTGCCGCTAAATATCACCCGAAAATCATCTTCGTGTAAATGTTCAACCAAATTATCGGCATACAGTTGGGTAGTAGCAAAATGTAGATGAGCCAGTTTGGAACAAGCAACTCTAACAGGATCATCGGTATTTCCAAATACGGGGTCACCACCACCGATATGGACAGTCAGAATATTCATATAATTACCGACAATACACGTCGCAATACTTTCTTCACGATCCCCAACCACCAATAAAAAATCTGGCTTGACCCTTTCTACCGTTTGCGAAAGTGCGTAAATCAACATACCCACCCCTTTACTGCGTTGCGTTTCACGATTGGTATTAAATAATGAATCAATTTTATCTGCAATCTTAAAACCGTCTTCTTCAATTTTTTTGTAGGTCAGTCCATGAAAATCAGAAAGATGTGCAGAAGAGATGACCACTTCAACTTCAAACATATTGCTTTTACGCAGTTTGTCTATAACCGGAAATAAAATATCGTATTCACTTCTAATTCCCGTAATTGCCAATACTTTTTTTTTCATTACAATACGATGTATGCAATATTAGGCTCAAAATAAAATTTATTTATTTTTAAATGATTTAACGAAAATTTTTGCTCAAATAACGCTTTTGTCTCACCTGGCCAAGAAGCATTATTTATTTCATCGAATGCAATAATCCCTCCTTTAGGTACCCGAGTTAAAAAATATTCTAACGCAGCTTTTGTTGGTTCATATAAATCAAAGTCTAAAAATAATAAAGATATAATTAAATGCTGATTTTTTTCCATGAATTCTGGAATGGTTTTAGTTGCATCACCTTTTATTAATTCTACTTTATTAAATTGATTCAAAAATCTATTATCATCGAACTCAGTAATGGCATCATTAATATATTCAAAAGAGGATTTACCTGCCGAAAACCCCCCAGTGACCAAATGATTATTTTCTTGAATATCGGTAAAATCGCTTTTATCCACTGATGGAAAACCTTCAAATGTATCAAAACCATACACTTTTCGGTGAATTGCCATAGGTTCTAGCCCAGCTGACATTTTAGCCCAAGCCATTAACCCACCGCCGTGATGAACGCCGCATTCAATTATGCTTCCCTTAACATCTAGGGTTTGCTTAAAAAGCTCGTAACGGGCAAGAAAACGCGTAAGACTTTGGCGTCTTACATATAATTCGAAATTATCCAGCTTACTTTGGATAGAATAATGTGTATGTAAATTAAAATTATTTTCTTTCATTATCTATTTCTCTAAAACAATATGAAAACGTGAATCAATGAGAACATTTTTTTCATTAAATTCTTTTTTTGTATTTAACCATTTAATTTTCCAATTCGTTTCACTCAATAACTCTTTAACTCTCGCTATATCGTAGTAACTTTGGATCGTTCCTTTTTCATGTAACGTGTCTACCACCTGATCATCAGCAATATTATTATTTACCTCAGCGGTAATTAAGGTTATAAAAAACAATTGACTGGTAGTTCGGTCAAACTCTTGAATTAATTTTTTTGCAACTTCAAAATTCATTGAATCCAAAACACTATCACATATCCCAAAGTCAAAAAAATCATCATCAAAATGTAATATTGGGTCTGAAATAGCTGTAAAGCTTATCTTTAACGATTCTTCAAATTTATTTTTCAATTCATTGGATGTCTGTATCGCGCCAGGTGAAAGATCTAAACCAAAAGCATTAAATCCAAATTCACTTAACAATATAGTTTGTCGTCCGACACCACAACCATAATCTAAAGCATTACCCGTTTTTATTTCAATTTTTTCAACATAAGTATCTACCGAATTTTTTTTTCGTACAAATCTGTTCAGGAATTTAACCGTTTCATCTTTTGGATAATAAATATGATTCTCTCCGCGAGCGTAACTTTCATCCCAAAATTTAGTTTTTAAATCAATCATAATATAATGCTTATTTAATGTTAGTTATTCCTGATTAGCAAGATGCTTCAGCCAGCGTCAAAAAAACCGTCATTCCGGCAAGGAAGCCGGAAGCCGGAATCCAGAGCCAGGGACGGTAAAATCCAGATACATTGCGCTCGATTTAAGCCCTATGCCAAATCATACATTCACATCCGTGTGACTGGATGCTGGCATCCCCCCAGTATGACGGTGTTGGCTGAAGCATCTTTATAATCAGGTGGTTATTTTAATTAGTATTTTTATAGATTTCAGAATAATATCGAAACATAGAAACAGTATCGAAAGAACCCTCATCAATATTTAATTTAACAGGTTTTGATTTCAACAAATTTATAAAATTTTGTTTTAACGATGCACAAGCCCGCAGTGATAAAATACTTCCACCACCAATTCTAGGATTTAAATCCGTAAGGAAGTAGCATCCTTTTTGTTCAATGAACTGAATACAATTAAATCCGCGAAAAGAAATTATGTTGCATATTTCTTTTACCAAATTAATTAACTCACTATTTTTAACAGTGGTTGCAGCCACTGCAATACCAGAATCAATTACCTCTCTTTTTCTAGGAACACAATTTAATAATTGCCCATCAAAATCACATAAAAAATCAACTGTAAACTCTTGTCCACGCAATTCTTCCTGAATAATATTTTTTTCATTCAACAGCGAATTATTCTGACTAAGATTATTTTTATTTAACAATTGAATACCCATGCTTCCGCGACCATTACGAGGCTTTAAAATCCAGTTTTTATTTCCACATACTGTTGCATTAAACTCATTCGCTAAATAAAATTCACCACAATTAAGTTTTTCGTTAACATTTTTATATAGTAAATATTTATCGGTTATAATTTTCAAAGCATTTAAATTAGGATGAAAAATATTACAGCTCAGCTTAGCAAATTCATGCTCATACTTAGCTAAATATAAAATTTCATTTTCAGGGCCTGAAAGTATACTTGACACCCTATTTTTCTTAATAATTTCTGAATATTTTTTTATTAAAAAGTCTTCATTTTCAACATTAGCTTTTGGCACAATATAGGCGGTATCAACGACATTTGCTCCGGCACTCATTAATGATAAGTCTGTACCAATAACCTGAATATTATTATCTTGCAATAACTGAATTATACCAACCGAAGGTAATGATGAAATTGCTGAACGAATAACAGTATAATTCATAATAAAACCAAATCTGTCATGTATATGACTTGCATTTTTTCAATAGAAGTATTAATAACCTTACCTTTAAGTTTTTCCCACTCCATCGGACTTATTCCATTACCAGGCCGACACGCAAAAACATTATCTTCACTTAATACATTACCCTTTTTAATAGCTGTTTTAGCATGTAGGCTTTTGCGGCCTACTGACATATTAACCCGCTCACTGTTACTGGGCTGTTTAATACCATTACCTAATAACAGCTCTGTTGATCTAATTTGCTGCACGTATTGTTTTAATTCATCCGGCTCTAATGAAGCCTTATGGTCAGGCCCCGGTAAATTTTTATCCAACGTAAAATGCTTTTCAATAACCACCGCGCCCATTGCCACTGCGGCAATTGAAACATCCAATCCTGCGGTGTGGTCGCTATAGCCCACTGCGACATCGAACGCTTTTTGAATGGTTAGCATGGCACTTAAGTTAACGTCTTCAATAGGTGACGGATACTGGCTATTACAGTGCAAAATCACCAGGTCGGCTTTTTTAACGCCAAAATCAAGAAGTACTTTTACCGCATTGCGAATATCTTCCATATCGCTCATGCCGGTTGACAAGACAATCGGTAGACCTTTTTGGGCAATATTGCGTAAATAAAAATAATTGGTGATTTCTCCCGAAGGCACTTTAAAAAAATCAATGCCCAGTTTAAATAAAAACGCAATACTTTCTTCATCAAAAGCAGTCGATAGAAATTTAATATGCTTACTTTCTGCATAGGCTTTTAGCACATAATGATCTTCATATTTAAGCTCCAGGCGCTTTAACATTGCAAACTGCGTTTCTTCACCACCCGTGTTTTCTTTTTGGTATGCGGCCTGCTCAGCGGTTTGGGTTACTAATTGTTCCGTTTTATAGGTTTGAAATTTCACATAATCAGCGCCCGCTTCAGCCGCAACATCAATGAGTTTCTTTGCCATTTCAATGTCACCATTATGGTTAACGCCGGCTTCCGCTATAAACATCACTTTTCTCTTGGACACTATTAATCTCACTATATTGTCAATTTGGGCCATAAAGGCAGGAATGCCACTCGGTATATTCACCACCCACTCAGCGTTTCTTAAATCCCCGTGCGTGTAATGTTGGTCAATTGCCAAACGGTACATAGAACTCACACGGGGCAGGTCATTACCCTTGTCGTCATTTGCTTTATCCTACTAAATAAGCCTGCACAAAAGCTTCAGCCATTGCCCAATCCGTTAAGGTATCAATATCCAGGCTCATCATGGCATCCATAACCAACGGCAAGGTTTTTTCTGCATAGACAGATTTTTTTTCCAATATCACTGCGGTTTTACATAAATACAGTGCGCCATTGGGGGTCAATAATGGCGCTATATCTTGTCTGCGCGTTTGGGTCACTTTGTCGGACAATGGCCTTAAAAAACCCGCTTCGAGATTAAACAGCGTGGTTAAATCCCGATGAATTTCTTTACACCCAATGACGCCATCGGCTTGAGAGGTTTGCATCATCTCTAATGCTTGGTTAAGCATACCTGGTGCGCGAAAGGGCGAAGTCGGTTGTAATAACATCACTTGCTCGGGCAGATAGTGATATTTTTGTTCAAACCACTGCAAGGCATGTTCAGCTACCGCAAGGGTTGAGGTGCTATCTTCTGCATAAATTGGCGGTCGAATAAAGGGTACTGCTAAGCCTGTCGCTAGCCCTACTTCGGCATAACGATTGGAGTCTGTCGATAATATCGCCAAACAATTATCCAGCTTAGCGGTCTTTATTGCCTCTGCTGTCCAAGCGATTAAAGGCTTACCGCCCAATAATTTAATGTTTTTATCGGGAATGCCTTTTGAACCACTGCGGGCAGGAATAATAATGAAGGTTTTGATCAACATATAAACGTCTATGAATGTCTACATCATTAGTGACTTGGATGGAATTTACACAATCTGTATTCCATTACTTGGTATTTCAGAAGCTTCATATAGGCTACCTGTGCGTATTTAGGTTTTTTTAAAGGTAATCAAATAACGACAACTTCTGCACTTTTGAAAAAGATTGCTGCGCAGCTTGCAACGTCGTTTCCTGTTGATTAAAACGACTCATGGCTTCGGCGTAATCCAAATCTTGAATATTAGATAAGCTGGATTTCATATCGACCATATATTTTTCATTTTGATTTTGCTGTACATCGAGCGCATTCAAACGCGCACCTGTTTTTGCTTGGGTAGCCGTTATCGTTTGCAAGCCGGAATCCAGATCATTTAACACTTTAGTCAACACCGCCTGATCAGTCGCTGGATTAGGATTGGCTAACGCTTCTCTAAAGGTACTCAAGGCATTGAAAATATTTTGTGCGTTGCCATTCACATCCTTAAAGGCAAATACATCAGAACCAGGATCACTGTCAGCAATTTGACGATCAGCCGACACCTGCAAAGATCTTTGCTCGGTACCGCCTTTATAATCATACGTTTTAGGCGCTGTTGCGGGAATCGCTTCTTTAAAAGCAGCGGTTTTAGTCTGATAGCCAGAAAAAATATACTCGCCGCTCGCATTAGTGGTATTGGCAAGTCCCTGCATATTGCCTAAAATTTGATCTATTTCATGCCCTATCGCCTGCTTATCCGTATCCTGTAAAGTGCCACTGTTTAAACTTTGTACCGCTAAATCACGCGCTCGTTGCAGAACATCCACCGCATTACTGAGTGTTGAATCTTCCAAGGTATTGTTCGTTTTCGCCGCATTAATATTTTCCTGATATTGCGTTGCTTGTGCCAACGTACTATCAAGGCTCAAAGCTTTAGCCGCTGCAACCGGATCATCAGCGGGCGTTAAGTTTTTTAAAGCACTGGCTAACTGCAATTCTGTTTTCACCATTTTTGCCTGCTGATTTTGCATGGCTTTAACGTTTAATTGCTGCGACCACGCTGTTGATATGCGCATAACCTTTTCCTCTTTTAATCTTAATGTGGATTGACTAAGCTCTCCGACGCTCACGACTACCGGATGAACCTAGAAAGTATTGTATAAAAACCTGTAGCCGTTTTTGCTATAAAGCACTTCACATAAGTGTAGGCAATTTCCAGGATTTTGCACGATAAGGCACTCGACTATTATGGTTTTTTATGCTTTATCGCTCTTTATATATCGACATCTGAGCGTTTATCTTTAATAAATACCAGCACTTAAAATTGATCACCTCGGTTGAATGAGATGTTTTTGACTGTAAATTACTTAAGCAAAGTGTCGCATAATTTGCGTTTCTAAACGGTTATCGCACAACCATATCAAGCTAGAAACCGCTATTCCACACAACAAATTCATAATACTGAAAAATTAATTGCGCAATCCAAAACATCGTTTAATCTAGGCTTGTCAAAAGTCAGTTGCAAAAGCTGAATTGTAAAAGTCTGCGTGACAGCGGCACCGGTAATCCGTATAATTAAGCGGTTTTGCCGCATAAGTACTGATTGCAAAAATTAGCAACCATTGCCGCACAAGGGTTTACTGAGGGAATACAGTGATCCCTGAATTAATATCAATTAGAGGTGACTAATGAGTCAAAGTAATCTACCGACTAGACAAGGTTTATATGATCCGCGCAATGAACATGATGCGTGCGGCGTGGGTTTTGTCGTACATATAAAAGGTCACAAGAGCCATGCAATTGTGCGTCAGGGTTTAGAGTTACTGACCAACTTGACCCATCGCGGTGCAGTCGGCGCAGATGCTCAGGCAGGCGACGGCGCAGGCATTTTAATTCAAATGCCGGATACATTTTTGCGTGCCGAATGCGTGAAATTAAACATCGCTTTACCGGTAGCAGGTGATTATGCAGTCGGCATGGTGTTTTTACCGCAAGAGTCCAGTGACCGCGCCCGCTGTGAAGCGGTGTTTACGGATATTATTGCGCGTGAAAAAGCGGTATTACTTGGCTGGCGTGATGTGCCTGTAGATAACACGGAGCTGGGCTATTCAGTCAAACCGGTTGAGCCGTTCATTCGGCAAATTTTTATTAAAAAAGGTGCAGATTGCGCCGATCAAAATGCTTTCGAGCGTAAATTGTTCGTGATCCGCAAACAAGTCGAAAACACCATCCGTGATTTGAATTTAAAACAGGGCAGCTTTTTTTACGTGCCGTCACTGTCATCGCTAACCATCGTTTATAAAGGCATGTTGTTGGCGGAACAAGTCGGCAGCTTTTACCCCGACCTGAGCGATGAACGCATGGACAGCGCCTTGGCACTGGTACATCAACGTTTTTCCACCAATACTTTCCCTACGTGGGATCTGGCGCATCCGTTCCGCATGATCGCGCATAACGGCGAAATTAACACCTTGCGCGGCAATGTCAATGGCATGGCGGCACGGCGGCATTCGATCGCCTCCAAAATATTGGGCGAGGACATTCATAAGCTTTGGCCATTGATTGCCGAAGGACAATCAGACTCTGCGAGTTTCGATAACGCATTAGAGTTATTGGTCGCAGGCGGCTATTCCATGGCACACGCGATGATGCTGCTTATTCCAGAAGCGTGGGCGGGCAATGATTTGATGGATGAGAAATTGCGCGCGTTTTATGAATATAACGCGGCATTGATGGAACCTTGGGATGGTCCTGCGGCAGTGGCGTTTACCGATGGTCGCCAAATTGGCGCGACCTTAGACCGTAACGGTTTACGTCCTGCACGTTATCTGGTGACGGATGACGATTTTGTGATTATGGCCTCAGAAATGGGCGTACTGGACATTCCGCAGCATAAAATTATTAAAAAATGGCGCTTGCAACCTGGCAAAATGCTGTTAATTGACACCGTACAAGGCCGTATTATTGATGATGCCGAATTAAAAGCCGATTTAGCCACCCGCCATCCTTACGCTGACTGGCTAGACAAAACCCAGATTTTACTGGCGAAATTGCCGGCTGAAGTTTCAGCCATGCCGCCGGATGCCAATACCTTATTGGATAGGCAGCAAGCGTTTGGCTATACCCAAGAAGACTTAGAGTTTTTATTAAAACCGATGGCGCTCACTGGCCAGGAAGCGATCAGTTCAATGGGGATTGATGCCGCGTTGGCCATTTTGTCCAAACGCTCACGGATGCTCTACGATTATTTCAAACAAGGCTTTGCACAAGTCACCAATCCCGCTATTGACCCGATTCGGGAAGAGCTGGTGATGTCATTGGTGTCATTCATCGGGCCGCGTCCGAATTTATTGGGATTGGATGAAGGCGGCACACACATGCGCCTGGAAGTGGAACAACCGATTTTGAGCAATCAAGATTTGGAGAAAATTCGCCGCATTGAAACCCGTACTGCTGGCGCGTTTAAAACCAAAACCTTAAGCCTGTGCTACGCCGCTGATCTAGGCGCAAGCGGCATGGAGCAAGCACTGGACAAATTATGCTTAGCCGCCAAACGCGCGGTTGAAGAAGGCAGTAATATTTTGGTACTGTCTGACCGCGATGTTGATGCGGCTTATGTTGCGATTCCTGCGCTGTTAGGTACGTCGGCGGTGCATCACTTCCTCACCCGCGAAGGCTTGCGCACGCAAGTAGGCTTAGTAATCGAAACTGGTGAGGCCCGCGAAGTACATCATTTTGCTCTTTTAGCAGCCTATGGCGCGGAAGCCATCAACCCTTATCTGGCATTTGACACCTTGTCGTCCATGTGCGTTAAGTTAGGCGGTATCAGTGTTTATGAAGCCCATAAACACTACATCAAAGCCACCTCTAAAGGTTTGTTAAAAGTCATGTCCAAAATGGGTATTTCGACTTATCAATCCTACTGCGGCGCACAGATTTTTAATGCCATCGGTCTTAGCGAGCCGTTTTTGAACCGTTATTTTACCGGCACGACCAGCACCACTGAAGGCGCTGGCTTAACTGAGATCAGCGAAGAAACCGTGCGTCGCCATCAACAGGCGTTTGGCAATGCACCGCTGTACCGCGACGCACTGGATGTCGGCGGCGAATATGCGTATCGCATCCGAGGTGAAGCACATTCTTGGACACCGGAAACCATCGCTAAACTGCAACATGCCACACGCAGCAACAGCCGCGAATTGTTTGCCGATTTTACGCGTTTGATTGATGAACAAAACGAATCGTTGCTGACTTTGCGTGGCTTAATGACCTTTAATGAAGACGCAGAACCCGTGCCTTTAGAGGAGGTGGAATCTGCCGCCAGCATCGTGAAACGTTTTGCGACCGGTGCGATGTCGTTTGGTTCGATCTCTTACGAAGCGCACACCAATCTGGCGATTGCCATGAACCGCATCGGCGGCAAATCGAATACCGGTGAAGGTGGTGAGCTATCCGAACGCTTTAAGCCTTTAGCCAATGGCGATTCCATGCGTTCGGCAATCAAACAGGTTGCCTCTGGTCGTTTTGGTGTCACCACCGAATATTTGGTCAATGCTGACGATATTCAAATCAAAATCTCGCAGGGCGCGAAACCTGGCGAAGGCGGTCAATTACCCGGGCATAAAGTGGACGCGGTGATTGCTCAGGTACGTCATGCAACCCAAGGCGTAGGCTTAATCTCACCACCGCCACATCACGATATTTATTCGATTGAAGATTTAGCGCAGTTGATACATGACCTGAAAAACGTCAACCCTGCCGCACGTATCAGCGTTAAGCTGGTGTCGGAGGTCGGAGTTGGCACTGTTTCCGCAGGCGTTGCCAAAGCCCATGCTGATCATGTAACCATTGCGGGTTATGATGGCGGTACCGGCGCGAGTCCGATGACTTCCATCAAACATGCTGGTTTGCCGTGGGAAATTGGCTTAGCGGAAACCCACCAAACTTTAGTCTTAAATAAACTGCGTGGGCGTATCGCCGTGCAGGTCGATGGTGGCTTACGCACGGGTCGGGATGTCATCATAGGCGCGTTATTGGGCGCTGATGAGTTCGGCTTTGCCACCGCGCCGCTGATTGTGTCAGGCTGTATCATGATGCGTAAATGCCATTTGAATACCTGCCCCGTCGGCGTTGCGACACAAGACCCCGAACTGAGGAAACGCTTTACCGGTCAACCTGAGCATGTGGTGAACTATTTCTTCTTGGTCGCTGAAGACGTCCGTCAGTGGATGGCAAAACTGGGCTTTCGCACCATCAACGAAATGATTGGGCGTTCAGATAAACTGAATATGCAACCGGCGTTGTCGCATTGGAAAACGCAAGGGTTGGATTTCAGCCGGATTTTCTATAAACCGGAAGTTGACAGCAATACTGCCGTGTATCAAACCGAGCTGCAAGATCATGGTTTGGAACACGCGCTGGATCACACCTTAATCGCACAAGCCCAGCCTGCGTTGGAAAGTGGCAAACCGGTGATTATCCATACGCCCATTCGGAATATCAACCGCACCTTTGGCGCGATGCTATCCGGCGAAGTGGCTAAACGCTATGGTCACAAAGGCTTGCCGGATGACACCATTGCGATATACGCAAAAGGCACGGCAGGCCAAAGTTTCGGCGCATTTTTGGCGCAAGGCATCAGCATCCAGCTTGAAGGCGACGGCAACGATTATGTCGGCAAAGGCATGAGTGGCGGACGCATTGCGATTCTGCCTTCAAAAGATTGCAAAATTGACCCCGCCGACAATATTATTGTCGGCAACACGGTACTTTACGGCGCAATCAGCGGCGAATGTTATTTTAACGGCATTGCTGGCGAGCGCTTTGCGGTGCGTAACTCCGGCGCGATTGCGGTCGTCGAAGGCGTGGGCGATCATGGCTGTGAATACATGACCGGCGGCGTGGTGGCGGTGCTGGGCAAAACGGGGCGTAACTTTGCGGCGGGGATGTCCGGCGGTGTGGCCTATGTGTTGGATGAGGACGGTAGCTTTAGTAAACGCTGCAATATGGCGATGGTAGAACTGGAACCCATAACGGCTGAAGATGACGCGCTTGAGGCACTCGCGCACCAAGGCGGCGACATGGAAATGCACGGTCGTGTTGACATTATGACTAATATGTCCCGTGATGATGCACAACGGTTGAAAAACTTGATCCAAAACCATAAACACTATACGGGCAGCAAACGCGCCGCGCATATTTTGGAAAACTGGTCAGCTTATCTGCCCCGTTTTGTTAAAGTCATGCCAGTCGATTACCGTGATGCGCTGAAAAAAATTGAAGCCGCACAAAACTTAACTGCAACCGCGTCAGCGTAATAGAAGGTACACAGATGGGTAAACCAACCGGTTTTATGGAAATCTCACGCAGCGAACGCAAATACGCGGCGCCGAGTGAACGTATCAAAAATTATCGCGAATTCACCCTTGCGCCCAGCGATGCCGATATGGCACAGCAAGGCGCGAGATGTATGGATTGCGGCATTCCGTATTGCCACAATGGCTGTCCGGTCAACAATATCATTCCAGACTGGAATGAGTTGGTGCATAAGGGTGATTGGCAACAAGCGCTCGCCGTCTTGCACAGCACCAATAACTTCCCTGAATTTACCGGACGCATTTGTCCCGCCCCTTGCGAAGCGGCCTGTACTTTGAATTTGACCGACCAACCGGTGACTATCAAGTCCATCGAGTGCGCTATTATCGACAAAGGCTGGGAAATGGGCTGGATCACCCCGCAAATTCCGGCGCAACGTTCCGGTAAGCGCGTGGCCGTCATTGGTTCTGGTCCTGCGGGTTTGGCTTGTTCGCAACAATTGGCGCGTGCCGGTCATGAAGTGGTTTTGTATGAAAAAAATGACCGTATCGGCGGCTTGCTACGTTATGGCATCCCCGACTTTAAGATGGAAAAACAGCTGATCGACCGCCGTATCGCGCAAATGCAAGCGGAAGGCGTGCGCTTCAGACCGAACAGCCATATTGGCAAAGATCTGTCTGCCCAAAAAATTCTCGCGGATTTCGATGCGGTCGTACTAACCGTTGGTTCAGAAAAACCGCGTGATTTGGAAGTAGCTGGTCGCAACGATGTTTCAGGTATTCATTTTGCGATGGATTTTTTACGCCAGCAAAATAAACGCAACGCGGGCGATACCATCGCCACAGATGTTGCCATCACCGCGACCGGTAAACATGTTGTAGTGATCGGCGGTGGCGATACCGGTTCTGATTGTATCGGCACCTCCATTCGTCAAGGCGCTGCATCAGTCACGCAAATTGAAATTTTGCCGAAACCGCCGGAAAAAGAAAATAAAGCCATGACATGGCCGTTATGGCCCAATAAATTTCGCACCTCTTCATCACAAGAAGAAGGTTGCGTTCGACGTTTCAGCGTTAATACCAAAAGCGTAACGGGTGAAAATGGCAAAGTGACGCAATTAAACACCGTAGAAGTGGAATGGAAACAAGAAAACGGCCAATGGAAAATGAGCGAAAAAGCCGATAGCGCCGCGCCCGTAAAAGCCGAGTTAGTGTTGTTGGCGATGGGCTTTGTACACCCGGTGCAAGAAGGATTGCTCAAAGAACTCGGTGTAGAATGCGACGGTCGCGGGCAAATTAAAGCCAACGATAAGCAATATCAAACTTCCGTGGATAAAGTGTTTGCGGCAGGTGATGGAAGGCGCGGACAATCTTTAGTCGTCTGGGCGATACGTGAAGGCAGACAGGCTGCGAGGGCTGTTGATGAATACTTGATGGGTTCATCGGAGTTGCCGCGATAATTATCGCTCAAAAACTCATCGTAAACTAACCTTAAAAACTGACTATTTCTAAGGCATGCCTACCCATCTACTGACCGCCCGCCCAGCCAAAATCTCGTAATAAAATCAAGATAATAACTTGATTTTATTACTTTTAAGCAATAACGCCCCATGCACGCCATTTACTTTTACTTGGCAGATTTTCGTAAAGTATTTTTAATGCTGCTTAAACTAAAAAATCAGTTACGCAATTCAAAACGCCCCCTGGCAAACAAAAAAACCTAAAGATTTTAGTTTACTCACGGCGAACAGCCCTCCGCTACCTTAAAGATAATATTTAGTTTCAACAATTTTTTTAGACTCGCTAAATTTGCCTAATTGCCATCCAGATTAAAATTTTTTGTGACGGAATCGACACTTTTTCTTTAAAAATCATAAAAATCCCTACTTTTGGAGGATATGCAAACTTAGTAATAACGTATACTATGTTTATGTTGACAAATAGGTTGGATGGTGACTTATCGTCTAGTCAGAGGCTTTTAAAAAAATTCTCCGTAGGTCGTTTCATACCTACACAAAATAATTTTTAGAGTATCTGCTTAACGCGAAGGTTAAGATTATTTTTAACCCTAAATTACAATATACAACTATTTTTACTTTAATTTTTTTGTAACACTGTTAGGACAATAAAGGAATGCCTCTATGAACTTTAAAAAATCGTTACTCAGTTGTGTTATTCTGAGCGGCTCTTATCTTTCAACGGGTCAGACCCAAACCTTACAAGAAGCGGTGCAACTAACCCTCAATGAAAATCCTGAAATTCAAGAGGCCCGATCTGTCCGCATGGCTTATGAACAGGAAATCGATCAAGCGGCAAGCACCTACTTACCAACCATTGACGTATCCGCAGGCTACGGTCTTGAACAAGCCAATACTAATGCTACTCGAGGTAGGGCATTTAATGGCCCATCAGGAACTGGGGTTGGCACACAACAGCTTGGTCGTACAGATAGCAACGTGAAGTTCAATCAAATGATTTTTGATGGCTTTAAAACTCCGCATGAAGTGGCGCGCTTTACCTCTAAAACCGATGCCCAGGCCTATACCGTTTTTGGGCAGTCTGAGATTATCGGCTTACAAGCTACTCAAGCTTATATTAACGTCTTGCTTAGACAAGCGTTGTTTGATCTGGCGGCCTCTAATTTAAGTTTGCATAAAGGTTTTTATGATCAAATCAAAATGCGCACCGAACGGGGTATTGGCAGAGTTTCTGATTTAGATCAAGCTACTGGCCGCCTTGCCAGAGCCGAGTCAAATTTACAAGCCGAGCAAGGTAACCTTAAAGATGCTCAAACCTCTTATCTACGTGTGATTGGCGTGCTACCCAATCAATTGAGTGAAATACAAAGACCCACCCAAGCATTACCAGCGAGTTTGGAAGAAGCCACTGATCTGGCTTTGGCAAATCATCCCACTTTAAAAGCCGCCAATGCTGACATTACCGAATCTTTAGCGCAACACAATACCGCCAGCGCACCTTTTTATCCAAAACTTAACTTTGAAGTTAATTATGATAATAACGACGATGTCGGCGGCTTTAGAGGCCGATATGAAGATTTAACCGCCATGGTGAAAGTGAATTATAATTTATTTAATGGCGGAAAAGATAAAGCCAGGCGTAACCAAACTGCTTATGAAATGTATCAATCCAAAAATATTCGCGACAATACGTATAGGCAAGTAGTTGAAACGTTGCGTTTATCTTGGGTTGCGTATAAAACCGTTGGCAGTCAATTAGAGTTTTTTAAAGCCCATCGCGACTCTAGCACTAAAGCCTTAAATGCTTATAAACAGCAGTTCAATATTGGCCAAAGAACCTTACTGGATTTGCTCGATTCAACCAATGAGATGTATTTGGCGAATATCAATTATACCGAAGCCAAATATAAGGAACTAGGTGCCCGTTATAGAATACTAGCGTCTATGGGCAGGTTAAATAAATATTTGGGGACAACTTTACCAGACGAAGCAAAGCCGATTACACCTGACAAAAAACAACCTGAGATGCTCTATACTGCGGCTACTGAAACTAAAACCACAGAAGAGCCAAATAATGATACCTATAAAGATATGCAACTGGCGGAAACCAATCCGGTTGGCACTGAGCCAAAATTAGACAGTCCTGTTACAAAACCTTTAGAATCGAAACCAAGCTACGCGCCAGTTAATGCCCCAGCAGCGTTTTCTAATGGCGGCGCAGACGAAAACAACACCAGCAACGATCCTGAATCAACCTTAAAACAGCGCCTTAACGACTGGGCCGCCGCGTGGTCGAAAGGCAATATCAAAGCTTATTTAAGCTACTACGAAAGCAATTACACTCCAGACGCCACCGCCGTTAATCACGCGGCGTGGAAAAGAACGCGGGTTAGTCGCATTAGTCCAACCAAACAAATACAGGTTTTGTTGTCGGACATCAACATTAAAAAAAGTGGGGCTGGCGATACCGCAACAACCTCGTTCCGCCAAGTCTATAATTCAAAAAATTATCATGACGAAAGCAAAAAAATTATGGTGTGGAAAAACGTGAATGGTGCGTGGTTAATTCACGAAGAACGCAGTGTTGAATAACCGCATTCGTTATCGTCAACCTCAGGGATGAGGGATGAGGGATGAGGGATGAGAAATGATGCATCAAATAAATATATTAGCGCTTGATGAGGCATCCGTGCCTCACTTTTTTCCTTACAAACCGCTATTCTGCAATCATTCCAACATAGCGATCCAATTGGCTGGCAGCAAGCGTTAAACCCTGCTTATAAACATCAGCCGCCTTATCCTTTTCCCCTTCTTTAAATAAGGCATCTCCAAGCAGTTGTAATGCTTGCACCGTAGGTTCTTGCGCAATACTTTTTCTTAAGTATTGTTCTGATTTTTGCAGATCACCTAACTTTAGATTTAATCGTCCTAACAAATTCAGCAATTGCGTATCATTGGGATGCGCAGCCAGCCAACGTTCAGCAATAACAAGCTGCTGATCAATGTCCTGTGCTTGCAGATTACTATATAAGGATAATAGTGTTGCATTCCAGCGATTACTTAAGGCATTCACTAAGTCGCTTTCAATCATCTGTCCAGAGCCAGCATCAATCATCGCAGCAAAATAAACAGCCACAACACCCGGCATACTTTTAATATGCGCCGGAACTGTAGCCCAGACCTCCTGAATACTGCCTACATTAGCCGTACCTGCAGCATCCTTTAATTTTTCGCTATAAACTTCCGTTTCCAATAATTTTACATCCGCTTCCATTAACACTTTTTGTTCATTAAGCGTAGGCAATAAATTACGCAAGCCTTCCCAATCACCTACTTTTTTGTACGCTTGATGCAATAATTTTAATACCGTCGCATGGGTGGGGTTAATCGAATGCAATCGAGACAAGGTTTCCACCGCCTGATGGAATTGATTTTCGGATAAATGTAACTCTGCCTGCGTTAAACCCACGGCAATCTCTGAACTTGGCGAATGATTAGCTGCCTGACGCAAATATTCATCTCTTTTAGCTAATGCACCGCGGGACTGTGCCGCTCTTGCGGCAGTCAAATAATGAATTAAAGGCGCGCCACTGTGGCTAACATGTTTAATCAAGATTTTTTCAGCTTTTTCCCAATTACCTTCAGCTGAATCAACCAACCCTGCAATTAAGGCCTCTTGCGAACGATTAAATTTAATATTTTTACCGCGCACTTTAATACTGCCAGGCATTTTCAAGAGCCAGCCAAGCACCCTAAAAAACAAGTAAAATAGGCAAAAAGCAATTAGCATGGTCACTACAAACATTACAAACGAAATTTCAATCGACCAACTATTAATGCCGATCAATACAGAGCCATGATCGGGTAAGCTTTGAACCCAGCTAAAGATCCAATAACCAATCAATACAACGGTTACCACCAGCAACAAATACAATACCTTTTTCATTATAATTTCCTGACTAAGGCTTGGCAGGCACAGTTGCCGGTGCTACGATCACTGGTACAGGTGGCACGGTGGTCGGTGCAACGACTACCGGCGGCGCATCAGGTACGGATTTAACTGGCTCAGGCTTATTTGTCGGCGTAGGCCCAGCCACAGGTGTTTTTATTTCAGGTTGTACTTTTGGCAAAACCTTATCCGTTTCAACACGCATTTTAGTAATCGCTTTCAACATATTTAAAGAGTCACTAATGGTAGGCAATTGACTACGAATTTTTATACCCGCCAACTCGTTAAGCTGCTTTAAAAAATCGTTACCGGCCGCATTTTGGGTGAAATTTTCGTTTAACCATTGTTTTACATCGCTAATACTAGCCAAATAGAGCACTTCATTTTGCTGTAACAAGGACATTTTGACCATATCCAACCTGACTTTAATTTGTTGCAAGCTGAATTGCGCTTCTTCTTTACTGATAATACCTGCAACTGGCACGGCTGAATGCTTAATCGAAACAATATCCTTCATACTGACCAATGCCTTATCAATTAACCCTCCTTCAGTTTCATCAGAAACCTTAGCTTGAGCGGGTTCAGGCGACTTATCCTGTTTACCAACATACGGCAAAATAAAGGTCAATTTATTAGCAGCCTGCTGCAAAGCAGTAATTTTAGCGTAAAGCCCCACCACATCCAGGACACTGACTTTACTTAGCTCAGCGATTTCTTTGACGAGTTGCTCACGCACCTTAAAAACCGCGGTATCTTCGCTTTCGCGTAAACGGGCATCAGCGGCTTCCATTGCCTGTTTTGCAGTAGCCACATCGCCCATCAACAATAAGCGTTGATTCGCCACACTCAACAAGTATTCGGCATCGGCGATCATCCAATCACTACGGGTTTTACCTAATAAACGTTGCACTTGATCAATAGAGGTCTTTAATTCGTTACGCGTCACATCTAGTTTTTCGGTGTACAACTTTGAAAAGTCATCCAAAGCTTGATCAAAATGGCTATCCTTACCACTAGAGGCTTGTTGCACATTGGCTAATTGCGATTGGATGGCGGCAATTTGGGTTTGATAACCACTAATCTGTTGCGTCAATTCCATCATTTGTTGATTTTTTTGCGTCAGTTCCGCGGTCACTTTTTCAGTCAAGCCTTTTTGCTGTCCCTGATGCTGTACATCAAAATAAAAAATCAGCGCACCCAAAGCCAGCAAGCCTAGCAAAACCAAAAAAATCCACACCCAGCCCCAAGAACGCTTTTGCCTGATAGATTTTGCATCGATCTGCTGTTGTTCTTTACCTAATTCAGCCACTGTCTTCTCCGCTCACTAAATTTATAATTATTTTTAAAACTGCACCATCACTGACCCCATCACTGACGACAACGTGGATAAATCCCAAAGTGCTTGCAATTAAGCAAAGTCTATCACTGATCACCACTAAGGGGATACTTAACAACAGCTTCCGCCAGGGATCTGTCGGCAATAATGCCAGCAGGTTATGCAATGCCTCAGCACTGGTAATCGTGATCACGTCCAGCATCTTTGTCTGCAATAAGCTGACGATCCTCTCAGGATCGATCAAAGGTGCTTGCCGCTCATAGACATCCAGATAATCAACTTCTGCGCCGCGCGCGCGCAAAGTATCAGCCAATACTTCACGCCCCCCTACACCCCGAACAATAACACAACGCTGGCCTTGCACATTTTGCAATTCTGGCCTGGCTAACAAAGCTTCACTATTAAAGCCTTGTTCAGGTATAGCGCTCACCACCAATCCTAATTGTTGCAAGGCATTAGCGGTTGCTTGCCCTACCGCCGCAATTTTGGCTTTGTGACAATATTCGCGTATTTTGCCATCATTCCCGATTAGCGCAAAATTTACAGCATTGGCACTGATGAATATAATCCAATCAATATCAGGTTTACGGCTTAGCACCTGCAACGCCTTATCCGCCAGTTTTAGTGGTTTAATCTCAATTAATGGCATCCGCACAGCAGTATACCCTTGCCGTTCCAACAATTGACACAATGGTTCCGCTTGGTGCTGCGGCCTTGTTACCAATACGGTGGTCAATGGTAAAGCTCTTGTAAAACCTTATCAGCCCCAAGGCTCAGCAATTCCTCGGCAATCGCAATACCAATCGCATCCGCTTCTGCAATACCGCCGCTTCGTTGCGCCCGAAATATCCTTAAGCCATCGGGACTGCCAACCAAGCCACGCATAAATAACTGCCCGGCCTGTAATTGCGCAAAACCCGCTATAGGAACCTGACAACCACCATTTAGCCGAGCATTCATCGCGCGCTCTGCCCGCACACAAACACCGGTATCGGGATCATGCAGTGCTTGTAAAATCTGATTAATCTCCCTATCATCGCTACGGCATTCAATACCAATTGCGCCTTGCCCAATTGCCGGCAAACTAATTTCTGGGGGCAACGTTTCGGTAATACGTGCCGCCATCCCTAAGCGCTTTAACCCGGCTGAAGCCAGAATAATCGCATCGTATTCACCCGCATCCAATTTCGCCAAGCGAGTATTGACATTACCCCGCAACGCGAGAATTTGCGCCTGTGGGAAATGCGATTTAATTTGCGATTCACGCCGCAAGCTAGAAGTGCCGATACGCGCATTAGCAGGCAACGCACTTAAAGCAGCATAACGATTGGACACCAAGGCATCGGTAGGATCTTCACGACACAAAATCGCCGCCAAATGTAAACCATCAGGAAACTCAACCGGTACATCTTTCATAGAATGTACCGCTATATCGGCGATTCCTTCCAGCATACCTTGCTCCAATTCTTTTACAAACAGCCCTTTTCCGCCTACTTTAGCCAACGGTGCATCCAAAATTTTATCGCCACGCGTCACCATCTTAACCAATGCGGTGGTAACCTCTGGAAAAATACGCTCTAAGGCACTGGCAACATATTCTGCCTGCCACAAAGCCAAAGGGCTTTGCCGAGTTGCAATCCGAATTATTTTTTTAGCCAAAACCAACTCCTCACGCTATAAAAAATGCCCATTGTACTTGTTTTTAATCACCTGATTTCGATAATGTTGCGGATTTCCGCATTGATATAGACAGCACAAATAATTAATATTATTGTTAAATCCCCCTCATATACTGCCCCTTGAAACGCTTAAGAAGTTAATCAGGTTATAATCAACATAATTAAAATGCCATTACCAACGGTACTATGAATTTAACAATAACACTAAGCAATACAATTCTGTTTTATGTAAAAAAATACTGGTTTGAAAATGTTATCTTTATCTTATTGCTATTTTATACGCTATTTTATTTTACCCCTTCCTCTTACGGAAAAGCCCTTGAAATGCTGGGCATCCCTAACACTGGCTTAATTTTTGGCACACCACAAGCCGCTCGATCTGATGAATGGGCAGTATGGACCCCCTATTTACAAGCGTTAGTCAACAACCATTTTCAGCGTTTTAACGCGTATTCAATCTACCATGAAGACTTTCGTAATTTTAACGCCTTACCTATCTACGACTGGGCATTATTTTTTAAACCACAATTTTGGTCTTTTTTAATCGCCGAACCCGCACGGGCATTTTCTTTTCATCATGGTTTTTTAATTGCGGCGTTTATCATTGGCTGGAAACAATTAATAGAAAAAATAATGCTGCCTTATCAATACGCGTCACCTGGCATTGCTATTGGTTTTTCATTATTGTTGTTTTTTTCTGGATTTGTCCAAACGTTTTGGACAACAGTCGGGCCGATTATTGCGATTTTTCCTTGGTTGCTGCTGGTTTTATTAGCCTGGAAACAGCACTCAATCACTTATTATGCTTTGCTAATTTATGTTACAACCGTCTGGTTACTTTCACATACTTATCCGCCTTTAGTTATCTCTTGTATATATATCGGTTTATTTATTTTAGGCGCATTTAAAACTGACTTCTTTTCAAATTTTAAACGGTGTTTTTTTAGCTTATTTGCTTGCTTGGCCGCCGTTGCGATCGTGGTTTATTATGATAAGGATGTCATCATAAAGATGATGTCCACTGTTTACCCTGGAAAACGGCAATCACTGGGAGGAGAAGGCAATTTCTATATGTGGCTAAGCACGATTATTCCTTATATCACGCATTCAACCAGTAGGACAGTCACAATAGTTAACAGCTTAAACATTTGCGAAGCAACCGCCGTTTCCAGTTTATTACCATTAATGAGCCTGTGTTTTGCGGATTTTAAAAGCATCAAGGACTTGTTTAGAAAAGAAATCGTTATCTTAAGCTGTGCATTAGTTTTCTTTACCGCCTGGTGGTTATTTCCAGTGCCACAGTTGATAGGTGAATTATTGCTGTTGACCAAAGTTCCTGCACACCGTTTAGTTTTTTCACTGGGATTGGCGATTAATATTAAGGCATTATTTATTCTAGTCGAATATGGTGTCAGATTAAATTTTAAACGACTCCTGATCTTTACATTTTTGCTACTCTTTTGTTGGTGCTTACCCGCCATTTTCTCTCATTATAATTATTTTTCGAAATTTGATATTTCAGATGGCGCCGCACCCTTTGAAAAATCTACTTTAGAGCTAATTGTAATACCCTTGATAACCACGTTATTAATTTCATATCGTTTCAAATGGCTAAATAATACCGTAACAGTACCGGTTATCGTATTTACGGCAATGCTGCCGAATATATTGTATTTCTCAACTTTTAATCCAATACAATCCGCAAAATCTATTTTTACGGCAAAAAACAGCGAAATTGTTGCGGCTTTAAAAAAAATGCAGCATGAAGATAGTCGTGACTGGCTGGTCTTTCCGGTAATACCGGGCGCGGTGCTCAATGGCTTAGGATTAAGATCGTTTTCTCATGTTTTAATTCAACCACAACTCGACTTTTTTAGGACATTATTTCCCGAAATACCCGCCAACGAATTTAATCACATATTTAATCGCTATGCGCATATAGAATTATATGACATCCCAAAACCAGGCTCACCTTATTCAGATAGAATAAGCATTCCCATTAAAAAAATAAGGGAAAAAAGCAGCAACCAAGAAATCAACATTGGTTTTTCTGACTGTAATATTAAAGTAGCCCGCAATGGTTATTTGGAAGCAGTGACTCTCGATAACAAAAAACTCTATCTAAGTGGGTGGATTACCAATAATGATCATCGGTATTTAACCAACCTTAAAAGCTCTAAATTGATCGCCTATCACGAAAGGCCTCGACTAGATATAGTGGGCGTACAAAAAGATGCACCATTAAAAGACTTGTTAGTCGCTGGAATTGGTTTTGAAATAATGCTTTCCGAAGACGATATAAAAACCATTCGCAATGAAGGTTTTTGTTTATTTAATGATAATAAACAATATGGCATTACCGAGTTATTTCATTTTTCAACTGCTGATATTGAAGCTTTTATGCGAAAAAAATAACCATTTTGAAGTTGGTTTTTTGTTAGCATTCAAATCAGGGCATCTGCAAAAAAAAACTGCTACTTTGGTCACGCCCTAACGGTAATAAGAATACCTAATATAATTAAAGTAATTCCAGCAAAGTATTGTGGCTGGAAGCGTTCTCCGAAAATAAAATGGCTACCTATGGGTACCAAAACAAAAGCCAAAGCCATCAGTGGATAAACTTTTCCAAGCTCAACTTTCTGCAATACCCATATCCAAGCAATTGACATAATGCCGTAAAGGCACAGTGCTGCAACTAATTTTATGAACGTTTGAAGTGCAAAAAAACTACCCGTTTCCGCCAATGACACGGCACCTATTTTGAATAATATCTGTCCAATTGCCAAACCAATGACACAAATAAGCGCAACAACATAAACTAACATTATTATTTCTCCGGTTTTCTAAAATAACTGTAGCGCATCTCTAATGAATCACTTTTAATAAGCGATACAATTTCAAAATGATTGGCATTAGTCCTGTTTATTTCGCAACTGCAACACTTGATGCTTGACAGAGCGGCGCAACACATGCAGCGGTCTCCGCGGAATAGAGGCTATATCATAGCCGAGGAACGCCAATATCAATTGTAATCCAATTAGAATAGGCAACGCTGCCAACATCACCGTACCAGCGGGTGTAGCGACACCCGCTTTCAATGAAGACATCCAATGAAACAGACCAAAACAACTGCCGGACATCATGAACACGATACCCAAGGGTAGCTCTATGGAAGCCAAGGATAAATCCCGCAAATAATAATTGTAAAAAATACGCTTTAAAAAATTACGCACATGTTTAAAAAGGAATTCCCCAATAATTTTAGAAATTTTTAGATTACTTACCTCCTCACCATATTTGGCATCCATTGGAATATCTATAACCACGGCACGCAACGTATTAAGTCGAAACAACATATCTGTTTCAAAAAAATAACGGCAGCTAATCTTTTCAAAGGGAAGCTGTCGAGCAACATCTGCATGTATCGCCGTATACCCATTGGTTGGGTCGAACAAATCCCAATACCCAGAGGACAATTTCGTCATAAACGACAGTATAGCGTTACCAAATAGGCGAATTTTGGGCATGGCTCGAATCGCTTCCAAATAAAAAAAACGATTTCCCTTGGTGTAATCTGCTTCGCCAGCGAGAATTGGAGCGACGAAATCAAAAATTAAAGCCGGATCCATCTGCCCATCACCATCAACTTTTACGATAACATCCGCACCCTGCGCAATAGCCGCACGATAGCCCGCCATTACCGCCCCACCGACGCCAAGATTTACGGGATTGCGAATCACTCTTACCCTAGGATCCTTAACATTTAACTCAACAAACGTGCCGGTTTGCTCAGGACAGCAATCATCAACAACAAAAATATTGGCCACTTCGGCGCCAACGCCGTCCAAGACACCCAGTATTTGCCTTTTGACACAAAAACAAGGTATGACCACAGCAACTATTGGAACATTATTTTGCATTGCCTATAATCCTTAAAATCGTTTAGCAGTGTATATATGAATGTTTAGCCGACACCTTCGACACACCAATCCCTTTGCCATAAATGCAATATAACCGTTAGGGCAACGGTGCCGGTATCGTAAACACATGATCCTTATCTTTAACAGCGGCATGGCAGCTCACGCACTCCTCCGCAAAATCAGCCGTTTCGCCATAGGGTTTTTGATCCATTCCCAGCCAGCGGGCAAAACCCCAGCCGGCGGTACTTTTATATTTTTGCTGATCTTTAAGCATAAATTCAGCATGTTCAAATTGCCCTGGAACTATCGCCTCCGGCCAAGCGGGGTGCTGCGTTTCTTTCCAAACCAATTTCGCCAGAATGGCACCGTCAGGCCAGGGATTGGTTTGATGATTGTTAACCGCATTAATGGCAATCTGATTTCCGAGAACAACTCGTAACGAATGCTTATCAAGGCGATGCGCAACACCAATCATTTTCCAGTTTTTATAATTTACTGGAATTTCAATACCGTTTAATGCATGAGCAACCGTTTTTTGCAGTTGCGCCGCATTTAAAGTGCCGAAAGTTAAAAGCATTAAAGGCGTAAGTAAACATTTGACCATTGTTTGCATAACTAACTCCAAAAATAATAATTAAATTGAATATTGAATAGCGTAAGGTCGCTTAAATGATAATAAATCCAGGCGCCAAATCAACCGTATCAACATCCGTAACAGTCACCCCGTCAACCCGCGCGAAAATAGGCCCGGCATGACACCAACTAATCAAATGTTCAAGCTGTTGGGCTTCTGCGCACGCCCTGATTTCAACACAACCATCGGGCAGATTTTTAACCCAACCCTGTATATTATGCGCCTTAGCGATTTTTTGAGTGCTGGCTCGGTAACAGACGCCCTGCACCCTGCCGCTGACGATGATTTGTACCGTTTTGATCATTCCTGAATTTTCCAACAAGTATGAATTCTGGGGTTACGGGCAAAGTCTTCTGGAATGGTCGCCGCAGTGAT
Source organism: Methylococcaceae bacterium (assembly GCA_013141155.1). Lineage (GTDB taxonomy): Bacteria > Pseudomonadota > Gammaproteobacteria > Methylococcales > Methylomonadaceae > SXIZ01. The sequence goes on from JABFRM010000145.1 coordinate 42,530, forward strand.
GTCTTCTATGATTAAATCAGCCAAGGCGTGAGTATCCAATTTAAAGCGCCTGAAATTGGTCGAGAAATATAATACGCCGCCTACCGCCAAGAGTGTTAAAGCATTCTCAATTAATAACACATGATCCCTTTGAATATCAAAGACATCTTCCATACGCTTAGAATTAGAAAAGGTCGGCGGATCTAAAAAGATTAAATCATATTGGCGCGGATAAGGCTGCGTGACTTCCGCTGCGAGCCAAGCCATACAATCTGCCTGAATGAACTCATGATCGCCCTGCAAAAGCTTATTGCAGTGCAGATTTTTTTTCGCCCAATCCAAATAAGTATTCGACATGTCCACACTGGTGGTTGCTTTCGCGCCGCCTTTGGCAGCGTGAACCGTGGCACTACCGGTATAGGCAAAAAGATTCAGGAAGCGTTTGTCTTTGGCTTGCTGTTGTATCATTAAGCGCATCGGTCGGTGATCCAGAAATAAACCGGTATCGAGATAATCTTCAAAATTAACCCGCAGTTGGCAGCCCCCTTCATTAATAAGATGGAAATGCCCTTGATCATTGTGCTTTTGGTATTGATCAGTACTTTTTTGCTTGCTGCGAATTTTCAGGAACACTTGGGCTTTATCAATACCTAAAACTTTCGGAATTTCCACCAACACCCCCGCTAAACGCTGATTCGCCTTAAAGGGATCAATATTTTTAGGCGGCGCATATTCTTGTACGTTAACCCAGGTTTGTTCGCCCTGGTACAGGTCAATCGCCACGGAATATTCGGGAAGATCGGCGTCATAAACGCGATAGCAACTAATCTGCTGTTGCCGCGCCCATTGCGCCATTTTTTTAACATTTTTTTGCAAACGATTGGCAAACATTTCAGCGCCAGTGTCAGTTTCTTCAAGCGCAGTGGTCTGGGTAATTTGCTCTAGGCGTTGCTCGGCACTTTTCGCCTTTGGGATAAAAAACTGTTCGGGTTCAATATCCAGACGCAATAATTTGCATTCCAAAGCACCGTTATACAGCGTAATCGGCTTATGCGAGCGTATGCCTAAGCGAAAGCCCAGCTCGGGATTGCTGATAATCATGACGGCTTTCCAGCCGATAAACTGCGCCTTGAGGGTCTCTCCAAAACGCTGATACAAGTCAGCAGTTTCCTGTTCATCGCCTAAGCGTTCACCATAAGGCGGGTTACAGATAACCAAGCCAACCAGCGAGCTGTGCGGCGCTTTGGCATCAACAATGTCGCGCTGTTCGACATGAATATACGATTGCAAGCCAGCCTTTTTAATATGGGTTAATGCGGCATTGACTGCATGGCTGTCCTGATCAAAACCGACGATAATCGGCAATTGTGCCAAACCAACCAGTTTGCGTTGCAGCGCTTCGGCTCTTAGGCTTTCCCAGCAAGCAGCATCATGTTTTTTCCAGTTAATAAAACCGTAATAGTCGCGCAGTAAGCCTGGGGCATAATCAGCCGCGATCATGGCGCCTTCCAATAATAACGTACCCGATCCACACATCGGATCAAGCAAACTACCTTGTTGTGCGGCGATTTTCGGCCAACCAGCGCGCAATAACATCGCCGCCGCGAGATTTTCTTTAATCGGTGCTTTCAGATTAACGTCACGGTAGCCACGGCGATGCAGGCTTTCACCAGAAAGATCAATGCTTAATTGGGCGTTTTCGCCGTTTAAATACACATTAATGCGCAGATCGGGCTGTTCGGTATCAATGTTGGGGCGCTTATTAAATTTGGCGCGCATTTGATCGACAATGGCATCTTTTACTTTTAACGCGCCAAAATGGGTATTATTAATCGCTTTGGAATTTTTGGCGCTAAACGAAACGGCAATGCTGGCTTCCGGTTGAATATGCTCAAACCAGTTGATTTTTTGGACAGCTTTATAAAGATCCTCTTGTGACCTTACCTCAAAACGACTGAGAACCAACAGAATACGGTTAGCCGTTCTTGACCAAAGACAGAGTCGGTAGGCGGTTGCCAGCGACCCTTGGAAAGCAATCCCAGCCATCGTCGCTTTAGTGTGCCCAACACCCAAAGATTTAAGTTCCTCAGCCAAAATGTCTTCCATGGCTTTGGGTGTGGTAGCGAATAGTTCGTATTGAATCATAGTCTTACAATAAAAAAGCCTTGCGTGGGCAAGGCTTTTGGAGAGAAGCCGTCAATCGTATGGTGCGGATAAATCCGCACTGACACGAAACGATGGCTTACTGGATTTTGATCAGCTCGACATCAAAAATCAACGCCGAATTAGGCGCGATGGCACCGCCTGCACCCCGTTCACCATAGGCTAAACCAGAGGGAATATAAAAGCGATATTTATCCCCTTCTTTCATTAACTGCACGCCTTCTGTCCAGCCTGCTATAACGCCATTTAAAGGGAAAGATGTCGGCTCACCGCGCGAATAAGAACTATCAAACTCCTTACCGTCAATGGTGGTGCCTTTATAATGCACAGTCACATTATCAGTCGCTTTAGGCGACACTTTACCTTTACCCGCAGTAAGCACTTCATATTGCAAGCCACTTTTCGTGGTTTTAATGTTAGGTTTTTTAGCATTCGCTGCTAAAAAAGTTTCACCTGCTTTTTTGCTTTCTTCAGGCGTAGCGGCGTTAACCGATGAGAACATGGTAAATCCTATAAAAATAAGGGTTAATAAAGCGACAAAACGACGTTGCAGTAATTTCACGATTTTTCCTTTAGCGTTATATTCAAGAGTAAAGCCATTAGTGTATCAAAAAAACCACCACTGCCGCCAAATTCCTATTCGCAACGGCTTAATTGATCACGGTAATTATTCGCACGCCACGCGACTTTTTTAGCAGTACGCATTAACCAGTCTTTTTTCAGAAAGGTTTGACGTGCATAGCCACCATGCCCTTCATGGTAGGCTAAATACAAATTGCTCGCATCCCATTTTGATACATTCAGCTTTTGGTAGCTAAGATTACAATACCAACCAATAAAATCGGAAGCATCTGCGAAATTATCACGATCAGCACTGGCTCGGTGTGAGTGATGAAGAAAATGTTCCCAGGTTTCATCTTTCGCCTGCGCATAACCAAAGGCACTGCTCTGGATTTCGCGAGCGGGATTAAAAGGAGGGCGGGCATCCGCAATAAAGCTGGACTCTTGAAACATAATCGCCATTTGCACATGCACCGGCACCCCCCACCTCTGTTGCGTAGCCAAAGCAGCGTCATACCAATCGCCTTGCTCACTAAAGAGTGCACAAATATTTTCTTTATTTTGCGGCGGAGTGATACTGCACGCATTGATCAGCAGCAACAAAATAGCAAGGCATAATCGAGGGGTTAATACGTTTCGCATAAATATAATGGCTTAAAATATAGCGTACGATGATAAAACTTATAAAATGCTAAAGTCAAATTTTGAATTCTGGCCATAACCCAAAAAAATTGTTAAGTAACGCCCCATGCACTTGAAATACAATTAAAATATGAAAAAAACCCTCACAATTCATACAATAATTAATATGTTACGCTGTAATATTTGTATTTTATATCAATTTTTACTATTTTAAACTTGCAGGATTTAGGTAATTTACTATACTTAGGTACCTAGAGGTGTGCTTTAAATTCATTATCATCAATACAGGTTTCCGCCATGTCAGAAAGTAGGCAATATTACCGCAAGAATTTAACCTCGCATGGCTTCATCTACTTAGCGGGTGAGGAGCTGAAGATTGAAGTTAAAAACTTTTCAATAACTGGCTTGCTAGTTGAGTTGCTGCCTAATCCATTCATTAACGATATTACTGACTTTTATCGCGCGATTGAATCAAACAATCTGGTCGATATTTATTTGGAAGAAATGCGCCTGGCTGGCGAAGTTTCTGTAGTCCGCGCGGACATGGTGGATGAGGGTCTGCAAGTTGCGATGGAATTCGTGCATATTTCTTACGATGTCGATGCGATTTTTTATAAACGCAAAGCGTATCGTAAAAGTTTAGTCGAGCCTGGAGAGATTTTTTTGAATGGTTCATTACATCCTTTCAAGACGGTGAATGCTTCCGTTAATGGCTTAATGATCTATTTTGAAGGCAAAATAACGGCAACTTCGGGATTAATAACCACGATTGAAATCGAAAGTGCACAGTTATCTGGAGAAACTGAAATCGTGTGGGTAGAGGATGATCCTGAAGGGGGAACCTTAATGGGCTTAAATTACATCCACATGCAAAAGGATAGCGGATCATCCGTTACGCCTTAACTCAACAATAGGTTAAATGTATGCCAGAACACCAACGCTATTATCGCAAAGCTTTAACGACCAAAGGTTTAATTTATTTAGCAGGTGCAGAGCTGGAAATAGCGGTTAAAAATTTTTCGGTAACTGGCCTATTGGCTGAACTCTTAAGTAATTCGGTAATTCATAATGTAACCGATTTATTTAAAGCCATTGAAAACTCCTCTTCGTTAGTGGACATTTATTTGCCGGACATGCGCCTCGCTGGTGAAGTACGAATTGCGCGCGCGGATATGCTGGATGAAGGTGAAGGATCGCTGTTAATGGCATTGGAGTTCATCCACATCGCCTATGACATTGATGCGGTTTTTTATAAACGCAAGGTGTATCGTAAAAACATAGAGGCCACAGGAAGTATTTTTTTAAATGGGCGTAAGCATTCATTTAAGACCATTAACGTTTCTGTCGAAGGCTTAATGATTTCCCTACCAGGTAAAATTGACTTTATCGCCGGATTGGTTGCCGCTTTTGAATTTGAATACTTAGGCTTATTAGGCGAAGTCGAAGTGATGTGGATAGATGACGATGCCAATGACGGAACCTTAATGGGCTTAAGGTATGTGCGCATGGAAAAAGAATCTATTAAAGGTATTCCCAGCTTCTCTAAAATAGCGGCCTAATCTAACCGCTCTGAGCCTTACCTCAGCGGTAAGGTTTGCGTTTGGCGATTTTGCCAAAAAGTATTGGACATGGCTTGTGCCGCATCCAATGAATCAGCCTTACCTAATAGCCGCAGCGCGACCGCACAGGTGCCAGTAATACTGGCTAGCGCAAATTCCTCTTCCTGCTTACCCTGCCACACCCTTAAAAGCGCCTGTGGATCTAAATGCTCAGCTTTTACATGCCTATGTTCAAATAAAGCGGGCCAGTGTTCATCCGATAAGATGCCTTCATGTACACTTTGCACCAAACAAGTCATATCAGGATTACGTTCGGTTTCCCCTCCCTCACCTTTTAACACCGCCATGTGCTGCTGACCAAGTTGCGCGGCGGCGAGCTGATGCACCGCACGATAACTGGGATGAAAAATCCCTTGAATGCTATAAGGCGCATTAAAAGGATTTAACAGCCTAACCAAAGTATGTACCGGCGAGCGCAAGCCCATCAAGTTGCGCAATTCAATAATGTCATACAGCTTTGGGCTAATGATTTGCAAAGGCAAATAACAAAAATTGTACTGTTGCAGGTGTTGTTCTGCCTCCTGAAAAGACTGCGCGGTTTTAATCCCTAACTGCTGCAACACCTCCTCGGTATACAATCTGCCCTCTGTTTGCCCAGCGGAACCGTGCATAAACACTTTAATGCCATTTTCGCTCAACAGTAAGGCCGCTAATAAAAACCACGGTAAATGCCGCCGCTTTCCGGCATAAGATGACCAATCCAAATCAACCTGAGTCGTTTCTGCGACCACGGGTAAAGATTCACGCGCCGCTTGCACAAACCCAACCAGCTCTTCGGCGGTTTCTTCTTTAATGCGCATCAGCATCAAAAATGCCCCCAATTGCTCAGGCTCAACCGCATGGCTTAAAATCATCTGCATAGCACGGTAGGCTTCATCTAGCGTCAAATCACGCGCGCCTTTTTTGCCTTTGCCTAAAATACGAATAAATTCAGCAAAAGGATGTGCCGGTACACGGGTTTGCTCATGATGCCCTATATTCATAACGTAAACCTATAGTAATGATCACCCAATAAACCTGCAAATAAAACAGTAATGTAAACAATGGAATACCAAAAAGTTTGCATAGCGGTTTTATTGCTTTTAGTTCGCATCATTAAGATAGCAAAACCCATAAAGCCCAACCCAAATAATACGGCGGTTGTCAGATAAACCAGGCCACTCATGCCGGTTAGATACGGTAATAAAGTGACTAGCAACAACAAAATAGACCACAACAGAATTTGCAAGCGTGTATACGCTAAGCCATGCGTAACCGGTAACATACGGATGCCATGTTCTTCATAAGCTTTTTTTAATTTATCATAACGGGCAATGGCCAACGGCCAGAAGTGCGGCGGCGTCCATACAAATATAATTAACACCAGCAATAACCCATAAGGATGCACTTCATTGGTGATCGCCGTCCATCCCAGCAATGGCGGTGCTGAACCAAAAATCCCCCCAATGACAATATTTTGTGAAGTCATTTTTTTAAGGAATGAGGTGTAAATGAAGGCATATCCTAGTAATGCAACAAAAGACAATGTCGCCGTTAAGCCATTGACTTTAAAAATCAAAATCAGCATGGACAAAACGCCCAAGATCACGGCAAAAATTATCGCCTGTTGCGGGCTAATGCGGCCACTGGGGATGGGACGGTGTGCATTCAGGTAAATATCCATATCACGTTCAACATACTGATTAACTGCCGCCGCTGAAGCCGCCGCCAAACCAATCCCAAACAGACCATACAATACTTTATCCAGCGTAGGGAAATCAGGTACCGCCAATAACATGCCCACCCATGCGGTAAATATCATCTCCGCAACCACATTAGGTTTACAAAGTTCAACATAGCTTTTCCAAACTGGCGGATGAACAGATACAGATGAGGCGTTTATCATGGTTTAATCAATCCAATTTTCTTATTTATCGTATAGAATACAGGGAACACGTTATTTTTGAAATAGCTCAACTCCCTAACATTGCCAACCAGAGGACATTATGAAGTTTAAATCACTGTTGATTTTACCGTTTTGCTTACCCCTACTCGCAAATAGTGCTGAAGTAAAAGTGCAAGAACAAGTCTTGAAAAATGGCTTAAAGGTATTGGTTAAAGAAGATCATCGCTCCCCGGTAGTGGTATCACAGGTTTGGTATAAAGTGGGGTCGAGTTATGAACCTGGAGGCATTACCGGCGCTTCACACATGTTGGAACACATGATGTTTAAAGGCACCGACAAACATCCAGCAGGGGAATTTTCGCGCATTATTGCTGAAAACGGCGGTGATGAAAATGCCTTTACCGGTCGTGACTACACGGCCTATTTTCAGACTATGGATAAATCAAAATTACCCATTAGCTTTGAACTGGAAGCGGATCGTATGCGTAATCTGCATTTGTTGCCGGAAGAATTGGTCAAAGAATTAGAAGTGGTGCATGAAGAGCGACGGATGCGTACGGATGATAAGCCGCGCGCCAAAACCGAAGAACATTTTATGGCGATGGCATTCAGTAACAGCCCATACAAACATCCAGTTATCGGTTGGCCAGCGGATATTGAAAACTATAAAGTGCCTGATTTACAAGCCTGGTATCAGCGCTGGTATGCACCGAATAATGCAACTTTGGTGGTCATTGGTGATGTGCAAGCAGCAGAAGTATTCGCACTGGCGGAAAAATATTTTGGCGACTTAAAAACCAGCGAACTCAATCCGTTAAAACCGCAAACAGAAATAGAGCAATTGGGCGAACGCCGCATGACCATTAAATTGCAGGCACAACTGCCTTATTTAATGATGGGTTATAAAGTGCCGACTTTAAAAACCGCCACCAATCCCGATGAAGCCTATGCTTTAGAAGTATTGGTAGGCGTTTTGGATGGTGGCAGTAGTGCGCGCTTGTCTTCTAAATTAGTGCGTGGCAAACAATTAGCGGTTTCAGCAGGTGCCGGTTATGATTTGACCGCACGCTTACCGGAATTATTTATGCTGGAAGGAACACCCGCTAAAGGCAAAAAACTACCTGAATTAGAACAAGCCTTTAAAAATGAAATTACCCTATTACAAAAAGACCTCACCACGACCGCAGAATTAGATCGCGTCAAAGCACAAGTTTTGGCGCAATCAATTTATGAACAAGATTCCATGTTTTATCAAGGCATGAAGCTGGGCATGTTTGAAACCGTTGGTTTAGGTTGGCAAAAAGCCGATGAGTATGTCAACAAAATCAATCAGGTTACGCCTGAACAGGTTCGTGACGTGGCTAATAAATATTTATTGGAAGATCAATTAAATATTGTGTACATGCAACCGTTAGGAATGGCAAATAAAACGGCAGTGCAGTAATTAACACACGTTAATAGAGGTATCTATGGCCTTACCACAACTAAAACCAGCAACGTACCAAGACTTATGCGCCGCGCCTGAACATTTAGTCGCGGAGCTTATCAAGGGTACTTTATATACCAATCCCCGTCACGCACACGCATCTTCATCATTAGGTGGAGAGCTAATGACCCTTTTTGATAAAGGCAAAAATGGCCAGGGTGGCTGGTGGATTTTAGATGAGCCAGAAATTCATTTAGGCTTTGACGTGGTGGTGCCGGATATAGCTGGTTGGCGACGCGAACGGATGCCACGCTTGCCTGATACGGCGTATTTTGAACTGGCGCCCGATTGGGTGTGCGAAGTTCTATCGCCCGGCACCGCACGACAGGATCGGGCATTAAAAATGCCGATTTATGCCGCCCACGGCATGCTGCATATTTGGCTGATTGATCCTCTACAACGCACGCTGGAAGCGTTTGAAAATACCTCGGGGAAATGGTTATTGCTACAGGTTTTGGAAAACGATAACGCGGTATCTTTACCGCCCTTTGACGCCATCAGTTTTAATCTAGCCGATTTATGGGCAGATTAACGGCTATTTCGCGCATTAAATACATTAAGCACTTTAATATTGGATAAGTATGATGACTAAAATTTTAGGATTACTCTTTTTATTACTCACCCAAGCGGTAAACGCTAAGGTAAACATTGAAAACTGGCAAACCACGCAAGGCAGTCAGGTGTATTTTATTCAAACCACGGGTTTACCAATGGTTGATGTGCAGGTGGTTTTTGATGCCGGTAGCGCCCGAGATGGACGGCAATTCGGTATTGCAGGCTTTACCGCAGCATTACTGGATACTGGCGCAGGCACATGGAACGCCGATGTCATTGCACAACGTCTGGAAAGTGTCGGTGCACAATTAGGCGCGGGCGTAACCACCGATATGGCGACAGTGTCACTACGCAGCTTAACCGAACCCAAGCTGTTAAATAGTGCCTTAGAAACCATGCAAACGGTACTCTCTAAACCACGCTTTACAGCCACCGATTTTAAACGCGATCTTAGTCGCACCTTGGCGGGATTAAAACAACGTGAAGAATCTCCTGCTGCGCAAGCAGATATTGCCTTTAATAAAGCGTTATATGGCGAGCATCCTTATGCACACGACAGCGATGGTGACCTTAAAACCGTAAGCGCCTTCACCGTCGCCAAAGTGCGGGATTTTTACCAACGTCATTATGTTGCAGCCAATGCGATGGTGGTGATGGTTGGTAATGTAGACAAACCACAAGCGACACAAATCGCCGAAAAACTCATGGCGAGCTTACCCGTAGGTCAAAAGCCAGCACCTTTGGCAGAAGTGGTGTTGCCTAAAAAAAACCCGCCGCAACACATCGAGTTCCCTTCTTCGCAAACCCATGTTTTAGTCGGCTTGCCTGTGTCTTTCCGGCAAGATCCCGATTATTTTACGCTTTATGTCGGCAATCATATCTTGGGCGGCAGCGGGTTAGTATCAAAATTATTTGATGAAATTCGTGAAAAAAGGGGCTTAGCCTACAGTGCTTCCAGCCATTTTGCCGCCTATCTGAAACCCGGCCCATTTGAAATCAGTCTTCAAACCCGTAATGAAAAAACCACGGAAGCGCTGGAAGTTTTAAATAAAACCCTCGCCGACTTTATTGATAACGGCCCGACAGAAGCCGCTTTAAAAGCCGCCAAACAAAATATTACCGGCGGCTTTGCCATGCGTTTTGATACCAACAAAGAATTGGCAGGCTATGCCGCCATGATCGGCTTCTACCACTTACCCTTAGATTATTTAGACACCTTCACGCAAAAAATTGAACAGGTCAACGTTGCTGATATTAAAGCTGCTTTTAAACGCCGACTACCCGTTGATTTGTTACAAACCATCACCGTTGGTAAAACTGTTCCTCAAGCAGCGACGGTTAAAAGCAGTGCAAAATAAATTACGCATTATTGGCGGCGAATGGCGTAGTCGGGTCATTAGTTTTGATGATGACCCTGATTTGCGTCCAACCCCTGCGCGGGTGCGGGAAACACTTTTTAATTGGCTACAAGAAGACATAGCCGGTAGCCATTGCTTAGATTTATTTTCCGGCAGCGGTGCATTGGGCTTTGAAGCGGCATCCAGGGGCGCGAAAAAGGTGACCTTGGTAGAAAACAATCCCAAAGCTTGCCTGAAGCTCCGAGCGAATGTCGAGCTGTTAAAAGCCACACAAGTGCAAGTGGTCAGCGGTGATGTACTACGCTATTTGGCGAGTGATGCTGAAACTTATGATTTGGTGTTTCTTGATCCACCGTTTGCGCATAATTGCACCGTGGAAGTTTGCCATCTTTTAGAAGATAAGGGTTGGCTAAAACCCCATACCAAAATTTATGTAGAAACGCCTGCATCGCTTATTTTAAAAGGTTTACCGAAAAATTGGCAGGTATTACGCCACAAAACGGCGGGAGAGGTCGGGTATCACCTATTGGCGCATAAATCAAACAGCTGACTGAGGATATTTTTGATACAGAAAGAATTCCTGCTGAAATATCACCCATACAATACTAATAATAAGATCTAATTTAAGGGGAATAAATCATGAATGAGCAAGTAAAAAAAGTATTTAATCTGTTTTTAATCGGGGTATTAGCGTTTCTGCCGGTTTTCTTAGTGACACAAATTGTTATTTTTGTTAAACGCTTGATGTCTAACACTTATGGCATGGTATTTGGTTACACCGATAATGCGCTAATAACCATTATTTTATTTATATTTAGTTTTTTGGCATTCACCTACATTGGTCACCGCGTCAGAATAGGCAAATCTTTTATCATTGAAATGATCGATGCCGTTATTGAACGTATCCCCTTGTTAAATAGCGTGTACCGTATCACCAAAAAAATCGTAGATATGTTTTCAGGCAGTGGTCAACAAGGTATGCGGGAAGTGGTCTATGTTGAATATCCAAAAGACGACGTATGGGTACCCGCTTATGTCACCAACAAAAACAAAGAGATGTATATTTTATTTGTCCCCACCTCACCTAATCCTACCTCTGGTTTTACGGTGATTGTGCATGAATCAAAAGTGGTAAAATCAAAAATGGATATTGAAGAAGCCACCAGTTTTATCGTCAGTGTCGGGGTCGATTTTAATCGTATAGCTGAAATTACGAGCTTACCGCAATCAAATGCCCTGAGTTGACAAGAAGGGCCCTGGAGCATCTGGTTAATCAGGAAAAGAATTAACGTAACTTTTTATGCTCATTTTAACTTAAGCAGGCAACGCTAAATGACACTGCAAATATTTCGTACTAAACCGATTCAAACTTCTGAAGATAGCGTCGACCAAGGTCTTAAACGCTGCCTGTCAGCTTGGGATCTGGCTTTTCTCGGTATTGGCGCTATTATCGGCACCGGTATTTTTGTGTTGACCGGCATCGCTGCTGCAACCCAAGCAGGGCCTGCGGTGGTGCTATCGTTTATTATTGCCGGTATTGCCTGTGCGTTTGCAGCGCTTTCCTATGCCGAGTTATCGGCGGCAATAGGCGGTTGTGGCAGCGCTTATGGGTATAGTTATGCGGCTTTTGGGGAGCTGTGTGCGTTTATCATCGGCTGGGATTTATTGCTGGAATATGGTATATCGGTCGCTGCGGTTGCTAATGGTTGGTCAGGTTATTTTAATAATGCACTAACAGCGATAGGCTTCCCGCTACCAGAAGCATTAACCAAAGCACCGAAATTAGGTGGGTTAATTAATCTACCCGCGACAGTCATTATCCTGTTATTAATGGGCTTGCTGATCATGGGTGTAAAGCAAAGCGCCAAAGCCAACAATGCTATGGTGTTCGTTAAGCTAATTACCATCAGTATCTTTATCGGCGTGGCGATGTTTAATGTGCATCCCGAAAACTGGCATCCGTTTATGCCGTTCGGCTGGTTTGAAACGCTGCCTGACGGCAAAACCACTGGCGTATTAGCCGGTGCATCGCTGGTGTTTTTTGCTTATGTCGGTTTTGATGCGGTTTCCACGGCGGCTGAAGAGGCGCAAAATCCGCAACGCGACCTACCCTTTGGCATTATTACCTCGTTATTATTTTGCACGTTTGTGTACATCGTTGTTGCAGGTTTATTAACTGGCGTGGTTAATTACAAAGATTTAAATGTTTCTTCACCGGTTGCCCATGCCTTAACTCTAATTGGCTTTGATTGGGCGTCTGCCTTAATTTCAACAGGGGTTATTGCTGGCTTAACCACCGTTATGTTAGTGTTATACTATGGCTTGACACGAATTATTTTTGCCATGTCCCGTGACGGCTTGTTATCGCCTTTTTTCAGCCAAGTGCATACCACCACACAAACGCCGGTGCGTGCGATTGTAGTATGCGGAATTTTTATGGCGTTGATTGCAGGCTTTATACCACTGGGCGATCTGGCAGAGCTGGTTAATATCGGTACCTTGGCGGCGTTTGTATTGGTGTGTTTTGGGGCGCTGGTGTTACGCATCACCAAGCCGGATTTGCCCAGACCGTTCCGCACCCCATTCAGTCCCTTATTTCCTGCGTTAGGTATGCTGTCTTGTGGGGCATTGATGGCATTTTTACCGTCACTCACTTGGTTACGTTTTGTTATTTGGTTAACGATAGGCTTAATTGTGTATTTTGCTTATTCTATTCATAACAGTAAATTGGTTAAATAGGTCGTTATAGAATGAGTATTGGCAAACGCCTCCTCTTGATTTTTATAGTGTTGGTTTTATGCGTTGGTTGCGATCAAACGACTAAATTCGCCGCCGAATCCTATTTGCCTGACTACGGTATATTATCATTTTTGGGCGGCACTGTTCGGCTACAACTTGCGCATAATCACGGTGCGTTTTTAAGGTTGGGCGCATCCTTACCAAATGTTTGGAGAAATGGGCTGTTATCATTCGGTGTAGGCATGATGTTATTGATGTTGCTAAGTTATGCCGCGCTTTCAAAATCGGCCACCCGACCTGAACTATTGGCTTTTGCATTGCTGCTGGGAGGGGGCGTAAGCAATCTTGCAGATCGCTTAATGTACAATGGTTATGTAATTGATTTTATGAATGTCGGCATCGGCTCTTTACGCACGGGTATCTTTAATGTCGCCGATATTGCGGTTATGGTTGGAATAATCCTACTAATCGCCAACGGCTCAAATGATCGAAATAAATCTGTAGAATCGGCTTAACTTAAGGCACTTTAGCCGCTAAAAATTTTTTCATACATAGCTTAAATTTTAATTGACCAAACAGAGGGATTAACAATGGGAATCAGTGTAACAAAGCTGCTTATTATCTTAGCTATCGTGATTATCTTTTTTGGCACTAAGCGCTTAAAAAATGTCGGTTCTGATTTAGGTGCCGCGATTAAAGGTTTTCGCGCGGCAATTAAAGATGGCGAAGACGATACTAGCACTGCTAATTCTGAGGCGACGGATACCAAATCCAAACAGGATGAAAAAGGATAAGCAATTGACCCTCATGCTATTTAAAAAATGCTTTACCACCTTAAGCCTGCTTGTGCTGCTGAGTTTATCCGCGCAAGCCGAACAACCCGCTTTAAATGCCTTCACTTCCGGTAGTTATCGGCAAATACTGGCGAAACATACGCAAGAACCCTTCATGCTGGTTATTTGGTCTACAACGTGTCCTTCTTGTGTGAAAGACATGACCTTGTTAAACGCACTGCATAAAAGCTGGCCGAAACTGAAAATGGTGCTGTTGGCTACGGACGTTATTACTGACGCTGAACAGGTGCAGACGATTTTAGCAAAGCACGAATTGACCGGACTTGAAAATTGGGTATTCGCCGAAGATAACACCCAAAAACTGAATTATGAAATTGACCCAGAGTGGTATGGTGAATTACCCAGAACCTATTTTTTTGATGCCGCGCATGGTCGCCAAGGCATGAGTGGAGTCTTATCCAAACAAGACTACGAAAGCTTGTTTGCAAAAATACTTAAACCGTCGGTTAAAGCGTATTAAATCAATTAATTTAGTTTTTAATGCTTACCCTAAAACCTTTTAAAACAATCATCAATCCCTAATGCAGGTACAATTTTACCAATTAACGTCGGTAGGTGATCGTGCCACCAATGAAGACTGCATGGCACGTATCATTAGCGATGATTATGTATTATGTATGGTTGCCGATGGTCTGGGTGGACATCAAGGCGGGGAGCTAGCCTCGCGTTATTTTTGCCAAAGCATGCTGGCATTAGCGCCGCAATATCATCAATCAATGCAACATGCACCGCAAGCAACGATAATGGCTTGGGTGGATAATGCCGTAGATGAAATGCAAAAATTATTTGCGGATGAAGTTGTTGCCAATGAAGCGCATACCACCTGCGCGATTTTATACTTAGACGAACACCAGGTTGTAACTGCGCATTGTGGTGATTCACGGATATATCGGTTAAATGCGGATGAGGTACTTTGGCGGACGCAAGATCATTCTTTTCTGCAAAAAATGTTCGATCGCGGCGAAGTGACCGAACAAGAAATGGGGAGCCATTCTGCTCAAAATAAATTGACGCGTAGTATTAATGTTGCAAAACAACAATCGGTTGAAGTATTTACATACCCGGCTGCACAAAAAGGTGAAACTTTCGTCTTGTGCAGCGACGGTTTTTGGGGGGGCATAAAAAGCCATGAGTGGTTGGAACTGGCGCAACCGGAGAGTGATCGTCAAGAGCTGGCAAAACTGGCGCAAATGGTGGTGCTAAGGGCAGAGGGGAAAAGCGATAACGTGACCGTGCAATGGCTGCGCTGCTTATGAAATGATTTTAAAAATCACTTCATAAGCCGTTATTTATTATTCAATGGGAAGCTAAGCCATGTTTTTGAATACGATAAAGCAAGGTATCTCGGCTAAGCCCTAGTAAACGTGCAGATTTGCTGCGATTGCCATCAGTGCGCAGTAACGCCTGATGAATCATGTCTGCTTCAAAAGCATCCAGTTGCAAACCCACCTCAGGTAAAGTGAAGCTAGTGGTATCAAAACTGGATGAGGAAACTCCATTGTTGGTGAATTCCAAGGGCAAATTCTCCGGCTCAATAATTCGACCTGCGACTAATATACTCAATCTTTCACATAAGTTACGCAGTTCACGAATATTTCCATACCACGGGTGTGTGCGTAAAAGCCTTAATGACGAACGGCTAAACGTGGCAAGCGGTACATTATAGTCCTCAGAAAAACGTTGCATGAAATGCCGGGCTAACAAATCAATATCTTCAGTGCGTTGGTTAAGGGGGGGAAGTTCCAAAGGCACAACATGTAGGCGGTAAAATAAATCCTGTCTAAAATTGCCGGCAGCTATCTGCTCATGCAAATCGGTGTTAGTGGCGGCAACGATACGCACGTTTACATAATAAGGTTTGGTATCGCCGACCGCAAGACACTCGCCCGTTTCAAGAAAGCGCAGCAGTTTAGCTTGAATGCCAATAGGTAAAGAATTTATCTCATCTAAAAATAAGGTGCCACCGTCAACACTCTGTAAAATTCCTTGTTTATTACTATTGGCGCCAGTAAAAGCCCCTTTTTTATGACCAAACAATTCAGATTCTACCAAGCCCTCCGGTAACGCTGCACAATTCAGGGTAATAAAGGGTTTATCGGCACGGCTGCTATGCTTTTGGATGGCTGTTGCAAGGATTTCCTTACCCGTGCCAGTTTCACCTTTAATAAGAATCGTCACATCGGTGGCAGCAACGATTTTAGCGCTACGCAATAAGGATTCAAAAGCAGGTGATTGACCAATAATCGTGTTGAAATAATTCATAAAACAACCTACCGTAAACTTGAAGATGAAACTAAAAACTGCCGCCAATTAAGATTACATAGAATGATGCTGTATGCGCATTGGGTAAAGCCAAGGAAATGCCGCAGCCAACGCTAACAAAATCATCAAGACCCCCACTACCTGCCTAAAACGATTTTGCCTAGCCAATTTTTGTAACCATGAGGTCATTATACCAATACCAATAACTGCCGGTAAAGTGCCTAATCCAAATAAAAGCATGGTCAAGGCGCTTCTAAGAATATCACCGGTTGTTGCTGACAGCAGTAAGGCGGAATAAACCAAGCCGCAAGGGAGCCAGCCCCATATCATGCCAAATAAAAACGCATTCAGGCGGGTTTTGACCGGTATTAATTTATGTCCAAACGGCTCAAGTTTTTTCCACAGGAATATTCCCGCTTTTTCAATATACGCAAAGCGTGGAAACCATCCTGCAATGTATAAACCCGCAGAGGCCATTATTAAGGCAGAAAATATTTGTAAGACTCGGTACCCAACGCTGTTGTCGAAAGGGACTTTCAATACCGTACTTAATAAACCCGCTAAAGCGCCTGCTAACGTGTAACTGGTAATGCGCCCGAAATTATAGTTAAACACAAAGGCAAACAAACGTGCCTTATTGCTGCGTACATTTGCATCCAGACTCAAAGTAAGTGTGCCAATAATTGAGCCACACATGCCGATACAGTGCATGCTGCTAAAAAGCCCCATGATAAAAGCCATGAGATAAGAAGTGGTAAAATCAGAATGTATTAACATAGTCTGCGCACCTTAACATAAAGCATTATTTTAATAAAGGTGGCGACGCAGTTGTTTAAGAATCCTTATTGGTAGCTTGAAAGTGCACTAAAATCTGCTGCTGAATTTTTTCTGCCATGGCTTTACGATTTTCAGCGTCGCGTATTGGACGCCCCACGACAATATAATCGGCACCGTTTTGAAATGCCTGCTCGACACTGACCACGCGTTTTTGGTCATCTTCTTCGCGATTATCAACCGGTCTGATGCCGGGGATAATCACCAACAACCGATGATCCAATTCTTCCCTGAGCATACTCGCTTCAAGACCTGATGAAACAATCCCGTCACAACCTATCTTTAAGGCACGTTTGGCACGAGAAAGTACCAGCTCGCGCACATCGCATTGAAAACCCAGATCATCTAAATCACCACGATCCAGACTGGTGAGCGCGGTAACCGCCAATACTTTTAGATTACCTTTAGCTGCCGCCGCCGCTTCCATAATCGCATCGTTACCATGAATAGTTGCCAGATCGACCCCGCGATTACTTAAAGCCTTAATGGCACGCCCCACGGTTGCCGGCACATCGAAAAACTTCAAATCAACAAACACCTTTTTGTGCCGCGCTTGCAGCCATTCAATAAAACCAAAATAATCGCCGCACATAAATAATTCCATGCCGACTTTGTAAAACAACACCGCATCCCCCAGCTCTTCAACTAAGGCTTGCGCTTCCGCAATACTGGGTACATCTAAGGCCATAATGAGCCGTTCGCGGGTGGGAATGGGGTTGGCTGAAAGATAAGATTGCGTCATGTTTTTTTTAAAAAAAGAAGGTTACACAGATATATAAAATTCAACGTATTGTACGTCTTAAAATTTCGATTTAGCTTTTAAAACCTCAAGCAAATAGCGACGTTTCGGTTCTTCATAAGCAAGTTTATCTGGACAGCTAAGTGATTCTTCCACTTTGATTTTAAGCTTATTATATTTTTCTTGCGAATGTTCATTATTCCCTAGGTCAAATATATAGATACAAAAGGCAATAGTCACTTCAACGTAATACATCTGCTGCTCAGGGTTAGGGTAATATAATTTAGATAATTTCATTACATATTTTTTAACGATGCTTTCATCATAATATTCTTTATTTTCAATAAGTTTAATGAATATAAATAATGACCCTATTAACGCATAAATCTGCCGTTTTAAATGTATTGAAATAGGTGTTTTATCAGCTGCATACCCTTCTAATTTTTCTGCTAACTGAAGCAAGGTATTCCATGTATCCTCTAAACTGGGTATTTCTGGTAATTCCTCATCAACACAAATGGGCTTAAAGTACCCATAGTTATAGTAAACAACAAATTGATGGCACCGCTCCACCTCAAAACGAATTGCCTCTAAAGTATTAGATTCATCATTATGCTGCTGTCGCCAAAGAACATTTGCTTGCTCTAGCTTATCAAAAGCCTCTTTAAATTGTTCGCACTTCGTATAGTGATGCCGAAGTGCAACCGCATAAAGATAGTACGCTTCAGGCGCAATAGTGGCATCTTCCTCAGCATAGTCTGCCGCACTGTTACAAAAGCTTTTAACTTGCTCCCAAGCACTAGCCTCGGCCGCAATCAATGCACAGATCAAATACATTTTCCCTTTAGACAGCGGCTCTCCCGTTTGTAACAAACTAAAGATAGCGGCATTATTTCCTTTATCTAATTCCTGACGAATAGCTTCAAATAACCCATCGGGTTGCCCGTTTCTATAATACGACACTAAAGGCACGGGTAAACGATGCCAACCTTGCAAACGTTCTCCTCTATGCAATTTCAATGCCTCTAAGACGTGCATATTTGTCATGCCAATGCTTAAATAGACCCTTTCAAAATTAGCATAGGTTGATTCCCATTTTGCTTTTAATGACGCTTGAATTTTAACTAGTAATTCTTCCGATTCGCCAAGAATTTTTTGTAACCAAAGTTTAAGCTTCTCTTCTTCATTTTGAATACTTTGATTTAATGCGGCAATTTTAAAAAAATCATTGCGCATCGCCGTGATTTTTTCATCTACATGCCCACAACATTGATAACTTGCCCCTCCTCCCTTAACGATCGCTTCTAAATTGGCAATATACATGACTTCGTTGCCATCAGCATTCAGTAAAAGTGGCATAAAAAACTTGTCCAACATCTTGCTATAAGCATCCAGTTCTTTTTGTAAAACACTTTTATCATCTAAATAATTAAACAACTTGGTGAAAGAACGATATATGCGCGGATGACGTATCGGAACTTCTGCCTTTATATTGGATGATTCAGCCGCAATAACTTTATGGATGCCTTTATCGCCGGTTATAAAATACAATTTTTGTTTACTTCCCGCTGCTTGTAATGCGCGATTAACTAAAGCAACATAAGCCAAAGTTTTGGCATCATCAAGAATTCTATGTAAAGGCCTGTCTGGACGAACTTTGCGCAGCTTTTCATACCACGGTTTACTCTCAAGATATAAAGCGGCTAGTGATGGTTTATCATGAAACCACGCTTGGCTTTGAATATCAGCAAGCTTGTT
This sequence comes from Methylococcaceae bacterium, assembly GCA_013141155.1. Classification (GTDB taxonomy): domain Bacteria; phylum Pseudomonadota; class Gammaproteobacteria; order Methylococcales; family Methylomonadaceae; genus SXIZ01. The sequence goes on from JABFRM010000145.1 coordinate 61,964, forward strand.
ACTGTCTACAAGCTCACCAATCCGCTGTATTTCTGTATCGGAATCAGTAGCCGATGCGTCATCTTGCACCAAATAACGACACAGCGTGTCGCAGTGCCTTAACATGCCCGCGACTAATTCCTCTATATCCAGTGTTGTTTGGTAGGCTTTAAACAACGCTTCTAGCTCAGCTAATTGACCCTGAGCTACTTTATGACCCTCGTGATGATCCTTCCATATTGCTTCAAAAATATAAGTAAATTCAGTATAAAGTGTCGGCAATGTTAGTAAAGGCTCATTGGCTAAATGCTTGAAGATATACTCCGCTAAACTGTAAGCGGAAAATTTTAAGTCTTTCAGCTTTTCATCGTCAAAAATCTGAGCATATTCCCGCTTACCTTCAGGATTTGAATAAAGGATGATGACGTTATTATCAACCGCATAAAAAATATGCCCACCCGCTTTTTGATACGCCAAATCATCCAAGACAATTTTTAAATCCAATCTAATTTGGGCGAGATTTTTATAATACTTTTGTAGTTTTTTAGTAGACATGATTCAAAATTCACGCATAAATAACTATTTGATCATTAGGTGGATTTTGATGCCTTTCATTAATCGGCTTAAAAACCCTGTCAATCTTATCAAGTAACTCAATCAGCGTATCTTTTTCTTTTTGAGAAAAATCCTCTATTCGTTTATTTTCAAAATATTCATTTAACCACCAATTAAGCTGATAATTATCTCCCCATTTATTTTTTGAAATCTTTGATTTTTGCTGACCACAACAAATATAATCGCTTTCCTTGCCTCGCATAAATGTAATCGCCGATTCCTTATCAAAAAGCATTCTAAGCAACCACCGCTCATTATCAATCTCATTAGGCTTTAAAAGTACTATATCTGGAATGTATAAATCCGGCAAATACCGCACCAAATTCTCCAAATCCATTTTGTCAACTAACCCTAATGTCAACGAACGAACATAAAGCTGATCTTCTTTTTCCAGTGCTAAAAAATAACTTCTGCTGCTCAGCATATTCAGATAATTTTTTTGGATGTACTTTAAGTAAATTTAAAAAAATTATTGGAATATCCGTTTTATCAAAGTAATCTGGTTTTTTAAGCAATTGCTCAAATTCTTGAGTTACTAAAGGCTCTTCCATCCAACTGGCTAAGATATTAATAACATAGGCTCGAGATCGTAAAGCTTCTTTAGATTTAGCCACTTTCAGGAATCCCTTTAACCGAAAAAATATAGGCTGTAGTGCATCTGCAACCTTAAGGGTTTTTGCCAACCAAACCATGTTACGCAAAACGCCTTGCCATTCATCGACATCGCGGCAACGGGTAATGCCATGCGCCAACCCTTTTCTAAACCTTGTTTGTGTCGGTGCATCGAGCTTTTCATAAACCGCTGCCAATTGCACGCCAATATCTTCATGATGCGTTAACAATAACCCAATAGGCGTAAATGGAATGTTTTTAGGCGGTGATTCCTCCCAACAACGCAATCCTTCTAACAACCAATCGGCTAAATCATCTGCTGACATTTTGTTAAGTGTGCCCAAATATTCGTTTGGTATTTTCATAACTGTTAAATGTTATCGTTAAGCCAAGTAACGAATTCAGACCGCAGATCAAATGTGCCAACGAATTCATTCTGCATATTCAATATAGCAGCTTCATCGTTAGGATCAACCCATTCAGCATGTTCTGTGGTCAAACCAATCGCTTTTAATTGCCCATTTGCTTTATAGAGTGGAACTTGCCTCGCAAAAAGCTCAGACTCACCTGTTCTTATACCCTCTTTATACGACCGTTGTAAATACACAGTACTTCCCCATCCCTCATTATCTGCTGGATTGTTATGTGCTTTAAAACGCTGATGTGCTTCGGCTTCAATAAAAGTCGGAGTTGCTTTATTATTAGGGTGAATTGCTGTTGCCAAAAAACAAAGCTCAAATAAGGCAACATTACTATTAAAATGAACCAGCCCCAATATATCACGCACTTGATTTGCTAGATTTGCGGGCTTAGCATGTCTTAGTTTTTCAATCCAATCAGAAGGAGTAATCCAAAATTGTCCGTCGTTATAGTCTAAATACCCATAAGTCCCGTCATTTAAAATTTTGGGATGTTCGTCAAATGCAGCGGCTACTTTAGTAAAAAAATGTTCCTCATATTCTGCACTATTACTAACTTCAATGCCCATTTGATTCAATTCGATTATATTCAAATTTTTATGTAAAATTTCCCAACGAATAATGGTACTTACCTTATCTGGCATTTGCGGCTTAGCTTTATGTTGAAAGCGATATTTAACTTCTTTATCGGCAATGTTATGAATAAGATTAATAATTTCTTCTACATAAATTGGAGCATAGCTAATATAAGCAGCTTTCCATGCTTTTAAAAAACTAATCAATAGATCACGTTCAATATGTTCATGATCATAGGCGCATTGAATATTTGCCAAGACAATTCGCCCTAAAGGCTCTTTATTTAAAGTTGAAAACATCCACCCCCCGATTCATTGTTTACAGCGCCTTAAATCAGTTCAGTATTTCAATTGCAGTAAACTATTTGCAAAGCGTTACTTTTTTGAGTCATTCTTGGAAAAACCAGTGCCGCATAGTATCAGACACAGGTGGCAAGGTCTAACACTTGTTAACAGCATATTCCCTGAACGACTGATGCCGGTGAATGATAAAATGAGCGATTTATCATTCACCTCCCAGCATCAATGACTTCAACCCTGCTACAAATGTCCGTAATCATCGCCTGTGGTGCGATATGGCGATTTTTTACCCCATTAGGCATAAGCGCCCAACAAACCCGGCAAGTACTGACCACGGTGGTTTATTATTTGTTGCTACCCGCCCTGGTGCTTGAGGTTTTATGGCATGCAGATATAGGCATCCACTCCCTGTATTACACCGGCTTAGGCATTGCCTGCATTGTTGTGGCAGGCTTGTGTAGCTGGTTACTTGGGCGATTATTTAAGTTTCAGGCCAAGCAGATGGGGGCAGTGCTGTTGGCGGCGGCATTTGCCAATGTCACTTTTTTAGGCTTACCGGTACTGGAGCAACTGTTCGGCAGTTGGGCAAGATCGGTTGCTATCCAACTGGATTTGTTTGCAGTGGCGCCTTTTTTGTATACGTTTGGCATCTTGGTGGCGCGGCATTTTGGCCGGGATGGATCGGTAAAACCGAAATCCGTACTCTTATTTTTAAATACGCCCCCATTTTGGGCGGCATTTCTGGCGGTCATCCTCAATTTAAATAACATCTCTACCCCTCTTTGGCTTACGGGCATATTGCAAAAATTAGCCGCAGCCGTGGTGCCGCTGATGTTACTATCACTGGGCTTGGCGTTAAGCTGGCAGACCCTTAAAATACGGCAATTACCCTATATATTAGTGGTTAGTGGCATTAAACTCTTGTTAATGCCCTTGGTTGCCTTAACGCTGGTCACGCATCTGGATTTACCCACACCATTTAAAGCGGCGGCGATCATGGATTTAGCCATGCCCAGCATGTTGATGGGCGTAGTCTTGTGTGATCGTTACCATCTGGATAGTAGCCTATATGCCATGCTGGTCACTGTAACCACCGCCTTAAGTTTAATCACCTTACCTTTTTGGTACGCCTTATTATGACTGTAACCATCGAAATATTTTCGCAGGGCGAAGAAATTATCACTGGGCAAACGGTAGACAGCAATTCTGCCTGGTTGTCTGAACAAGTCGTTGCACTGGGTTTTAAAGTTACGCGGCACTCAACCGTCGGCGATGATTTAAACGACCTAACGACATTACTAAACGAAATCGCGCAACGGGCAGATTGTTGTCTTTGTACCGGCGGTTTAGGTCCTACCAGTGATGATTTAACCGCAGAAGCTGTTGCCAAAGCGTTTGCGCTACCGCTGACATTTGACGCAGTTGCTTATGCACAAATTGCCGTATTTTTTGAACAGCGCAACCGACCCATGCCCGCCTCTAACCGTAAACAGGCAATGCTGCCGCAAGGCGCACTTCGCATTGATAATACCTTAGGTACTGCACCAGGGTTTGCTGTAAAGCATGGACGCTGCTGGTTTGCCTTTATGCCAGGTGTTCCTGCGGAAATGAGGCATTTATTTAAGGCCACCATCAAAGCTTATTTGCAGCAACACTTTAAGGTGCAGCCCAGCCACTTAGTGACCTTAAAAACCGTTGGCATCGGTGAGTCAGCGCTGCAAGAACGCATTAAAGATATTCCACTGCCCCCTTCAGTGCAATTAGGCTTTAGGGCTGGCACAGAGGACGTGCAAACAAAATTACTGTTTCCTTTTGCCTATCCAAGCGATGATAAGCAGCGTCTGGTTACGCAATTTGTGGCACAAATTGGAGATTTTGTTTTTGCAATTGATGGTTTGGAGCAACCTGCCAGCAATTTGGTAGCGGTTATTGCCGCAGAGTTAAACGCCACTCGGCAAACGGTGGCGGTTATTGAAACGCTTAGCCAGGGATTGATTGCGGCTAAATGTATCGGGCAACCGTGGCTGATACAATCACTGTATCAGCCCACATTAGAACGGTTAACAGCGCAATTTGGATTGGCGCTCAATCAGATGGATTTAATGGATACCGCACTGCGTTTAGGGCAGTTAGTAAGACAACAAAGTGGCGCGGATTTTGCGTTAGTGCAACTGCTCGATAGCAGTGCTTCCAATGCCCAAGATGAACCGATGGTTTTATACACGGTGCTGGCAACCGCACATGGCGCGTATCCGCAAACCTTAACCGTAAGCGGTAAACTGCAACGCAAACAAAATCAGGCGGCATTGATGGCGCTGGATTTACTGCGACGATTTTTACAAGGTAAACATACCATCGTCTGCCATGAATATGCTTGAGAATGAGGCTACTTGGTACTGATATGTTAACGTAAAACTCAATATAAAAATAAGGGCAGACACACAGGTCCGCCCCCTTGGGTATACTTTGATCCTGATGCCGCTATTTAACCAGCAAAGGATTGATTTGCGCCTTTGCTTTCGCAGCAGCGATGCGCGCTTGCCATTTTTGGGCAATGATTTTATCCCTTTGTATGACATGTGCTTGCACGGCTTGCGTCTCAATAGCGCTTAATTTAACCAGCGCTTGCGGATCATCGTCTTGCATAGTGATGGTTTTGGTGACTAGCGCTGCTCGCATAGCTGCCGTTGGTTGTGGCGCGACTATTGCAGCCAGTGTTGAAAAAGAAATGCTGGCGCATAAGATTGCAATGAAAGTTTTCATGGTTTTATCCTCAATTTTAAATTCTAAAAGTCGTTAAAGGTTGATTGCAGTTTAACGGTGTTTAATTTGGTTTGGTTAACTGCCAACAGTAGGTTACGTTTGCGTAGCGATGCCATTGGCAGGACTGTAATATCGCCTTAAGGATGTACAATCATAGGGCGCATCATATCGTGATCTTCATGTTCCATAATGTGACAATGCCAGACAAATTGACCAGGGCCTTCAAATTGCATATTAATCCGAGTTACTTCGCCGGTTATGACATCACCTGGCAGAGGTGCAGGATTGGCGCCTTTAGTTCCAGGATTAGCAATAACGGTTTCTTTCCAGCCTCGTTCAGTAATTAAAGCGGGCGTAGCTGGAGTAACGGGTGGGCAGACTCCAGCCACTTCTGGCGCAAGAGAATAACAAATATGGGTGAGTTCGCCGCTTGCCCCTAAGATAGCACTGAATGGTTGCCGCTCTATGACCTGAAAATCCCCATCATGAATATGGATTGGGTGCGCATCGACCGTGGTGTTGAATATTTCCCAAGTTTCTACCGTATTTTTCATGGGATGTTCGGTAATCGGATCCATCCAGCCACGGATACCATCAGCAACTGTACCCAATATGGGTAAAATCCGTCCAAAATTATCGGTGGTTTCCGCTAACAAAACCCTGTGCGCTGGCGCGTTGCCATTTGTCGGCACCAAAGGCTGTATGGGTACACGCAATGCCGCAGGAAGGGTAACGACGGGTGCCGCAGACTGTGGCAAATTCACTTTAAACAGCATTAATTGATCATGCAATCCAGGGGTTACTGGCGCTGGATTAAGACCTCCAAACGGTGTGCCTGCGCTATTGGTTAAGGTGATATTTTTTCCGTTCAGGGCAGCAAAGTCTACGATGATGTCATAACGTTCCGCAGGCCCCATGGTCAGCGTATCGACAGTGGCCGGTGCATTAAGAAACCCACCTTCAGAGCCAATGACTTGGAAAGGAATAGGCGCATCCCCTACAACCCCAGTTGAAAGTGCCAATTTATAGAATCTAGCATTAGAACCGTTTAACAACCGGAACCGATATTTGCGGGGTTCAACTTGTAGATACGGCCAGGCAACGCCATTCACGACCATCACATCACCAAAAAATTCAGGGACAATGCTAGGCGTAGCGCCAGTACCGGTAACATCGACATCAGGATAGGCCAATGAACCATCGGTATGAAACATGCGGTCTTGCAGCACCAACGGTATCTCATGAGGGCCGGAGGGCAATTGATTGGCGGCAACCATCGCCATTTCATTGTCATCCCGCAGCATGTACAAACCGGTAAGGCCTGCGTAAGCATTCAGACGGGTTATCCCCATAGTGTGATCGTGATACCACATCAATGTTGCTTCCTGATTATTGGTGTAATCAAAAGGGTTTGAGTTATAAACCAGCGGAGAAGTCATCGGCACACCATTTTCCCCCGTCGGCGCATGCCAAGTTTCTGGATAACCGTCATTAATCTCATCAATGATTTTGGCACCATGCAAATGCGCGACACTGCGGATATCCGGTTCGCCATGGTTGGCACCATGAATGGAATGATCCACTGGCAGTAGATGCCCCGTCGAGTTAAGCGTGTTCAGATACTGCACATTAACATGCTTGCCCAATAGCGAAAGATTATTGTCCGGTTTGGTAGAGCGCGCTTCAATGGTGTGCGCTGGAAAGCTAAACGTATCAGGCCTGGCAGGATCACCATAAGCAAACACGTCGGTCGCTGGGAAACCCGGCGGCAGAATCTGCGCTTTGACTTTTTTAATATCCAAGGTGTAAGTATCAGTGCCTGGTTTCGTAACCGTATCTGGGATATGTTTAAAAAAAGCCGCGTTGGGATTTGGCAGGGGCAATTGATACTTAGGAATGCTGGTGGCGTCCAATACCGGCTGACTGTAAGTGCCGCTGGGATCAACCACGCCTGTTAGCGCCAATGCCATCACTGGCAATATGGGTAACATATTGAACGTGTTGTTAGTCAGATTAATTTCGCCAGCGACGGGTGCAACATTGGCACTAAAAGTCCCTGAAATATTGCCGATACTGCCGGGCGTCACGGGAATGCGGAGTATGGTGGTTTTTCCTATACCTAACGCTTGGTCATAAGTGCAGTTAATAGCTTGCCCAGCGCTTAAACACAGCCAATGGTCGGCAAGCCGGGAAAATTTCAGCGGTGCGGTTACGCCTTGTGGCAAAGTGAAGGTTAATTTGATCGGCGCATTAACGGTGCCGCCAATATTAATCACTCTTACCGCTATTTGACTCATGGCCGTTGCTTTTAGGATCGGTGATGGCGGCTCAACCAATACAAATAGGTCTGGCGGTAGATTAAAATTAGGCAACACTTTGCCATTAATCACGCTGGGGATTGGTATTGCTGCGCCAGCGAAGCCTGAGGAAGTCGCGGCGATTGCGGTTAAAGCGATGGTTTTAATCAAGTAGTTCATAGCTGTTCTCCAGATTTATCATAATAAATGCCAGGTGATAATCGTTTTTTCGATTTCGGCAGAAAGCATCAAAAATCAATGGGGCTATAGGATTAGGATACACCGCCATCCCCTTAGTTTTTTCAATGTGCTGATAGCTTAACTAAGGCTGTAAGCATAGTCGGTGACCTAGGTACGCATTGATGGTGATTTATGACCCAAATAATATGTCTGTAAAACAATCGATACTTTAAACAACCCAATTTAAATGCGTGGTTTGCTTGGTATTTTGAGCGTAGGCTTCTATACACTATACTGTTGTATATAGTGAATATTAACCGCCTTAACGCATCGGAGCCTTAGACAGTCCATGACGCATAAAATCACCCTGACGCAATTCATCATCGAACAACAACGCGACCTAGCGGATGTTTCCGGCACCTTCACTTTATTGCTAACTAATATCGTCATGGCCTGCAAGCAAATAGCGCATCAGGTTAATCGCGGCAATCTGATCGGGGTGTTGGGCAGTGCAGACACTGAAAACATTCAAGGTGAAGTCCAGAAAAAGCTAGACATCATTAGCCACGACATTATGGTGCGCGCACTCAACTGGACGGGGCAACTCGCTGGCATGGCATCCGAAGAAGCGGATGAAATTATCGACATTCCCCTACAGTATCCGAAAGGGAAGTATTTGGTGTTATTTGATCCGTTAGATGGCTCCTCTAATATCGACATTAACCTATCCGTTGGGAGCATTTTTTCTATTTTGCGTTGTGATGCAGCGGCTGAACCCACCGTGGCAGATTTTTTACGCAAAGGCTCGGAACAAGTGTGTGCCGGATTTGTAATTTACGGCCCCGCCACCATGTTGGTGTTAACCACAGGACATGGCGTGAATGGCTTTACTTTAGATCAAGCTATTGGGGAATTTATATTGACGCATCCCAGCATAACCATTCCCGAAGCAACACAAGAGTTTGCCATCAATATGTCTAATTATCGCCACTGGGAAGCCCCCGTGCGCCGCTATGTGGATGAATGCTTACAAGGTAAGGAGGGCGTAAGGGGAAAAGACTTTAACATGCGCTGGATAGCGTCAATGGTGGCGGAGGTCTACCGGATTCTCATGCGCGGCGGGGTGTTTTTATACCCGTATGATCTGCGCGATCCTTCCAAACCAGGTCGCTTAAGATTGTTGTATGAAGCTAATCCTATGGCACTTATCATTGAACAAGCAGGGGGCGCATGTTCAACTGGGCGGAAACGGATGCTGGATGTTCAGCCGGAAAGTTTGCACCAGCGGGTGCCGGTGATGTTGGGTTCAAAACAAGAAGTTGAACGCTTAATTCACTATCATCAAATGTCATGACCTGAATAGGACTGTAACTGGAAGGGATGCCCCAGCCCTCTCCCTGAAGGGAGAGGGGGCAAGTTGTTGAAGTTATTTCATGCAAGTTACTAAGCAGTTATCCGCCTTTAAACGGTTTTTTTAATGTCATGAATATCGTAAGAATAATGCTTTTTAAGTGCGGTTTTAACTTCCCAGGTACAGTCTAAACCCGCTGGGAAAACAATCAAATCGCCCGCACCAAAATTCACTGGCGCACTACCGTCTTTTGGAGTAATGACACACTCACCTTCCAAAACATACGCGGTTTCTTGTTCATCAAACGTAAATGGGAAAACAGAGACTTCTTTAGACCAAGTAGGCCATTTAGGCACTTTTAACGCATTTAAACGCTCAGTGCTTGGTTTACGTTCAATAATAATGTTTTCGCTCATGCTCATGTTTTAATCTCAGTTTGGTAGCGATGATTCGCTAGGGTTTTAGAGAGGGCAGTTAAACGTTAAAGCCGCAAAAGCTTTAGCCCCCTTCAGTTGAGGCTGGTATGGTAAACGCTTTCGGTATTTCCTGCCAGTGCTTTAATTTTTAGCCAATTTACGCTGAATGACATGCCAGAGCATTGGCATAATGGATAAAAACACGATACTTAACACCACTTTTTCAAAATTATGTTTTACCCAATCGTTGGAACCCAGAAAATAACCCGCCAAAGTTAAGCTGGTGACCCACAGTGCCGCCCCTAAAATACAAAACAAAATGTATTTGCCGTATTTCATACTGCCGGCACCCGCCACAAACGGCGCAACGGTGCGAATAATCGGCATAAAACGCGCAAGAATGACCGCTTTCCCCCCATGTTCCTCATAAAATGATTGTGTTTGAGTGATGTATTCACGTTTAAAAAACAGGATGCGTTCTCTGGATTGAACAAAAGCACTGAAGTTTTTACCCACCCAATAATTAAGATTATCGCCCAATAAAGCGGCGCCAATCAGCAAGGGAATAAGAATGGGCAGCTCTAATTTACCGGTTGAGGAAGCCAATAAACCCGCTGCAAATAACAAGGAGTCACCGGGTAAAATCGGCATAATAATCAAGCCTGTTTCGACAAAAATAATTAACGCAATAATAATATAAGTTTGAGTATCGTAATGCGTCAGTAAATCTTGCAGCGTAGTGAGTGGATCTTGCAGTAAGGTTAATAAAAAATGAATAATATCCATGTTATTTTAAGACAGTAATTAAAAAAAATAGCCGGCTAACTCAATAGCCAAAAAAGCATAACCCTATTATCGGCGCTGTCTATGGGCGGCTTAAAGTCCACAACAAGAACGATAAGACAGTGCCGCCAAGCACACCTCCCGCAAAGCCAATACATACCTATATTAACAAAATCAAACAGGCGCCAAGGTCTTGTAATTAATAAACAAGCTCACATTAT
>JABFRM010000078.1 GCA_013141155.1 Methylococcaceae bacterium
GTATCTCGCCGCCGACGGATAAAACCGCCATTACCTTAGCTATGGGTGAACCGCAACATGCTACACCCGAGTTTATTAAAACCGCACTGGTCAACCATTTGGACGGCTTATCGAATTACCCTACCACCAAGGGATTGCCTGCATTACGCAAGGTTATTGCCAAATGGTTAGTTAAGCGTTTTCATCTTGATGCGTCGGCGATAAATTCTGAAACCCAAGTATTGCCGGTAAACGGCACACGCGAAGCCTTGTTTGCATTCGCCCAATGCGTGCTTGATGCCAGAGGCCAAACCCAACCCTTGGTAGTAATGCCCAACCCGTTTTATCAAATTTATGAAGGCGCCGCACTTTTGGCTGGCGCAGCCCCTTATTTCCTCAATACCACCGCTGCAACTGGCTATTTACCGGATTTTGATGCCGTCCCGACGGAAATCTGGCAACGCTGCCAATTGCTTTATATTTGCTCGCCCGGCAATCCATCGGGGGAAATTATTGATCACGCCACCTTGGTTAACCTAATTAAGCTGTCCGAACGCTACGATTTTATTATCGCCTCGGATGAGTGCTACAGCGAATTGTATGCGGATGAAAGCAACCCGCCGCAAGGTTTATTACAAGCAGCTTACGCGATAGGTCATACAGATTTTAAACGCTGCGTGGTGTTCCATAGCCTATCCAAGCGCTCGAATGTGCCGGGTTTACGCTCAGGTTTTGTCGCAGGCGATGCAGAAATTTTGCAGCAGCTTTTGCTGTATCGTACCTACCACGGCTGTGCAATGCCTATTCCAACGCAACATGCCAGCATCTTAGCCTGGCAGGATGAAAGCCACGTCCAAGAAAATCGCCAACACTACCGCGAAAAATATTTAGCGTTTATTAATATCTTAAAGTCAGTTTGTAGCATTACCCAGCCACCTGCCAGTTTTTATATCTGGTTAAAAACCCCAATTAATGATGTTGACTTCGCACAACAGCTTTTTGCGCAAGAACATATCACCGTGCTTCCAGGCAGCTATCTTTCGCGTGATTTCGCCGGCATTAATCCAGGACAAAATCATGTACGAATAGCTTTAGTCGCACCGCTGGAAGACTGTATAATTGCCGCAGAACGCATTAAAAATTTTCTTCATACTTTAACTACGTGAATACCACCATGTCTGAATTAGAAACCATTATTAACGAAGCCTTTGAAAACCGAACGGAAATTACCCCTGTCAATGTTTACCCAGACCTTCGAGTTGCCATAGAATCAGCCGTTGCCTTACTTGATACGGGTGAAGCCAGAGTCGCCGAAAAAATAAACGGTGCATGGGTGGTTAATCAGTGGCTTAAAAAAGCAGTTTTATTGTCTTTTAGAATCAACGAAAACCGCGTGATGGACGGCGGCAATACCCGCTATTACGATAAAATCGAAACTAAGTTTGCGACCTACACGCCGGAAGATTTTGCCAAGGCTGGCGTACGCGTCGTCCCCAATGCAGTCGCGCGGCACGGCTCATACATCGCTCCTGGCGCGATACTCATGCCCTCTTACGTAAACATCGGCGCGTATGTCGATAGCGGCACCATGGTTGATACGTGGGTTACTGTGGGTTCTTGTGCGCAAATTGGTAAAAACGTGCATCTTTCCGGCGGTGTTGGCATCGGTGGTGTATTAGAGCCTTTACAAGCGAATCCCACGATTATCGAAGACAACTGCTTTATCGGCGCGCGTTCTGAAGTGGTTGAGGGCGTAATTGTCGAAGAAGGCTCGGTCATTTCCATGGGCGTGTATATTGGTCAAAGCACAAAAATTTATAACCGTATGACCGGCGAAATTTCTTATGGTCGCATTCCAGCAGGGTCGGTGGTGGTGTCAGGTAATTTGCCTTCCGCAGATGGCAAATACAGTTTATATTGTGCGGTGATCATTAAACAGGTTGATGAAAAAACCCGCAGTAAAACCAGCATTAACGAGTTGTTGAGGGATTAATCCACTGACAATTTTCCAGGTTAAACAAGGGGTGTTTTATGAAAAAATTGTTGACTATTATCTTCTTAAGCTACGTTTGCAGTCTGGTGATGGGATGCAGCAATGTTAATGAAACCCTCTGGCAAAGTTTAAAATTACGAGATGATATTGTTAACCCCACAACAGAGGCCAAAAAAACTTCTGATAAACCTGAGTCTTATCAAGATTACAAAAAAGAACGAGACGCTATATTGAAAGACAGTGTGAAAAAATAATCATATTATTACTGTGTTAATACAAAACTACCTTTTATCATCGTTAAGACTATCTATCCATAAAATCTGACGCAATCAACTGAAACCTATGCTTAACAACGACATACTACGCAGGGTTCGCTACGCTTTAGCCCTTAATGACCGCGAAATGCTTGAAATATTTTCCCTCAGCGACCATGAAATTAGCCGCGAAAATCTTCTGCATTTACTGAAAAAAGAAAATGAGGACGGCTTTGTCACCATGGACAATCAACTAATGACCTTATTTTTAGACGGCTTAATTACCTTTAAACGCGGCAAACTGGACAATCCCGCCGCCGCACCGGTCATTTCATCACCGCTAACCAATAATGTTATTCTTAAAAAACTGCGCATTGCCCTGGAATTTAAAGAGGACGACATGCTGAATATATTTCAGTTGGCGGATTTTAAATTATCCAAGGGTGAACTCAGCGCATTTTTTCGA